>CAZMJD010000118.1:0-5637 GCA_964566385.1 uncultured Candidatus Poseidoniales archaeon
CGACGGACATGTTCTTCTCATTCATGTGGTTGACGAGGGCCTTGAGAGTCTTTGCCGCGTCCTTCTTGCCACGAGCATGCAACGAGTTGATCTTGCTGAATCCTTCTCCTGTGATGTCTGTGCTGGATTTCTGAGTGATCCCAAGGCCAAGGAAGATGACCCCTGCCAACAGAGCAACCCAAGAGATTGCACCTGCATCGACCACCATGGGTACTCTGGACAGTGCTACCAAGGCTGAGCCAACTGCGACAATCTCGATGCGCATGTTCCCTTCACAGGCTGGATAGTGTTAATCTTCGCGCCTCGTTGAACAATCTATGAATTGGTTCAGTTCATGGCTTCGATGATTAAAGCGATGCCTTGGCCACCACCTATGCAAGCGGTAGCGATACCAAAACGCTCCCCTGAGCGACGTAATTCGTGTGCTAGTGTAAGGGCGAGTCGAGTGCCAGTGGCAGCGAGTGGATGGCCAAGGCCGACAGCCCCGCCGTTGACATTGACCTTGCTGAGATCGAGGCCAAGTTCATTGATACACGTTAGTGCCTGACCTGCGAAGGCTTCGTTGATCTCCCAGCGGCCGATATCTTCGATACTCATGCCAGCTCTTTCCAGAGCCTTTCGGCTGGCAGGCACGGGGCCGTAGGCCATGATTGCAGGATCAAGACCCACGATACCCCAGTCGACGAGACGGGCTAGCGCTTGATCTCCGTCAGCCTTCGCTCGCTCAGCGGTCTTCAGGACGACCGCTGCCGCACCATCAACCACTCCTGAAGCATTTCCTGCAGTCACAAATCCACCTTCGCCGAATGCTGTGGGTAACCGAGCCAAGCTTTCCGGGGTCGTGCCAGGCACAACGTGATCTTCTGTAGTGTGGTCAAGCACGACTTCCTTACGACGTACTTTGACAGTGACCGGAACGATTTCATCGGCCCATCGCCCCTCAACGATGGACTCCTCGGTCAGGTTATGGCTGCGTGCGGCGAATTCATCAATTGCTTCTCGACTCGTGCCGTGGCGTCGGCACAACTCATCTGAGGTCTGAGCCATGAACAGGCCACACGTCATGTCCTGAAGATTCGTCATCATGTAGTCCTCAACAGGTGGTGCACGTCCCAAGCGCCATCCATCACGGGCACCTCTCAGGATGTGTGGAGCCTGCGAGAGATTCTCCATGCCTCCGGCGACGACGGTCTCTGCCTCATTCAGCATCATCATCTGGGCTCCGGTCACAATCGACTGGATTCCAGAACCGCAGATTCGAGAGAGGGTGAGCATCGGCACTTCTTGTGGGATACCTGCTTTGAGTCCGGCATGTCGAGCTCCGTAGATTGATTGGCTACAGGTCTGCAGCGCATAGCCCATGACCACGTGATCGACAGAAGCAGGGTTGGTTGAGGTTGCTTCAAGGGCCCCTTTGATGGCGGCGGCCCCGAGGTCCTGTGCTGAGACCCCTGCCAGAGTACCACCTGGTTTGCCATCACCACGTTTGCCACCGCTCCATTCGGTGAATGGTGTCCGCTTCCCTCCGACGATGACGATGTCTGTGGCTTCCATGACTGACCGAACCTGCTCCGGTGTTTGAACTTGGCCGAAGGTCGCAGTCACTCTGATGAGTGCTCAAAGATACCATCCCAATACTCATCCATTCGGGCGAGTGCGACATCTGGCTGCACCACACCAATGTGTTCATTTCGTCCGAGGTCTGCCTTGGGATCGACCCATTCTTCTCCATCCCAGACCCACCCTCCTTCTGATTTCATCTTCCTGATCAGAAGGTGTAGGTCGAGAAGCTTCTGAAGGGCGTCATCAATCTCGAAATCGATCGTGAGGCCAAACTCCGCAAGCCATGCCTCCACGCGGTCGTCCAATGTGGTTGGCGTGTGATTCTGTTCATCCTCTATCAAGAGGAACGTATAGGCCAGAAGTGCCTCCTTCACCTCTTGTTCCTCGGCCAGATCAACAACCATGTTGATGACTGCCTGATTGTTCGCTTGCCCCTTGAAGTACATGTCCTTTGAGACCTGATCGAGGTAGTCCTCCTTCGTCTTCTTGTAACCGCTCCAAGTCTTGAACATGTAACCGCCGAGTGCACCAACAACACCGCCAAGGGCAGCAGTTGAGAACCCTGCAGATGAGGCTCCCGAACCGGTGAACCAGCCAAGGACCACTGGAGCGTATTTTGCGATCATCGAACCGAGGCCTGCGAACAGTGGGATAGCGATCTTGATCTTGTCCTGACCCCTCATCTTCGGGGATGTGTTCGGGAAGATGACCTCGAGATCGAGTTTCGGTACATCTCGGAACATCCTCAAGTGGAGGCCAGCATTCTCTTTGCCTGGGTCGAACTTCGTCCGTTTCTGTTCCTCGAACCACTCCGAGTCTCTGAACTGGATGACCTGAATGATGCGTTCAAACATCTCACCGCTGATGGTCTTGCTCGAAAGTCCGAAATTCCGCTTTACCTCAACGCTGTAAGGTTTGATACCCAGTTTGAACAGATGCATCCTCACGAATTCGTCGAAACGAATGTCTAGACTGATGGGGAACACATCCTCTCCCTCGAGCGCTTCATCGATTTCCTCTTGGGTCACAGTCTCCCAGTTTCCATCCTCAAGGACCTCCGAGAGCGCCTCTACGAATTCATCAACAGTGGCAAGATTGACCTTGCCATGCTGGTCTGGATCGAGCGGTGAGTACGTCTTCTTCATTCGTTCAAGGACATCATGCTGGCGAAAATGCCAGATTGCCTCAAGCATCGTACAGACGTCCTCGAGCTTCTTCAACAGATCTGGTGCGATCCGAGGGTCGGCGAAGAGTCGCTCTTTCACTTCGGCACGTGTGAGAGGGATGTAGTGCTGGACGCCCTCCATATCTGCCATGGTCTGAAGGTCGAGCGACCTCTCTCTAATCCTTCGGTCGTTCCTCAGGTCGTGTCCTTCCGACCAGAGTCGCAGCCACAACCATCCATGTCGCTGATCCGAGCACACCCAAAGGTGAGACGATTCCTCGACTTTCGCTGACACCCTCTAGTGTGATCTCCTCACTGTAGTTGGCGCCGGCAGACCAGTCCCACCACGCTATTGTCGCTATGACGTCTAAGCCTGTTTGCAGTCCTGCCTCGACGTTTGTTCTTCCTCCAGCTAATCGATTCAGTGTGGTGACTGAATCGGTCTGAGCATGCTTCGGTGTCTGCTCACAAGTATCCCCTTCCTCGTGGATGTATTGATGCTGGCCACGCAGCCAGGAAGCAGCATGACCTGCCATGATGAAGTTGTAATGATCCGAGTTCCCTTTCGTGTCGTCGATGACTCGAACCCATTCATCTGGATGACTTCTCTCTTCGTTGACCTGTGTGAGGTGCTGCTGTAGCCATGCCGCATCTGAACGCATCTCATCTGTGACCTCTAGTCCCCTGTCCTCATAGTACGACCAATCGTTGATCGGTGATGTGAACATGTACAGGGTCCAGTAGTCCTCATCACATCCAGTGGCTTGGCTGGCCACTGGTGTTGGAACAGGCCAGTTCAGAGCGAACATGTCGAGATTGAGGTAGGTGACGTTTGTTCCGTTAGGAATTGAGTCAACGAAGTGCAGGCTGCCCATCCCTCCTCCCTCAGCAGCTCCCGTGCCTTGCCATTCCTCGTAATCCCACCATCCGAGTTTCCATGTATGCAGGGGTGTGCCGTTCCATTCCGAAAGAGTGCGTGCTATCTCAAGCAACGCTCCGCTTCCGGTCCCGTCATCATAAGCCCCTGATGATGAGCAGCTAGGATATGTCGCTCCGGTGACCGGTGGTGGCGAATAACAGATTGCATCGTGATGCGCACCGATCACCATCCATTCTTCCTCCAATGATCCATTAATCGTCACGACGATGTTCTCGCAGTTCGCGCACTCGACGGTTGTGAATGGCTGTCGTTCGACCTCGTACCCCATTGTTTCCAGCTCATCGGCGATCCAATCTCTTGCCAGGAAGTTGGGTGCTGTGTCGATGCGGCGGTAACCGAAGTCGGTGAGTGAGATCATCCCATCATACGCCTTCTCTCCCTCTGGCCACGCTTCTGGTGACTGTGCGGATGTATTGCAGACCACTGGTGTCAGCAGGAGCGCAACGAGAAGCAGGATGTAGGCCCCCCTCATCGCAGTTACATCGGGCATCAGGGCATGAGTATAGCGCTTTGATGGAAGGGATGATGAAGATTGAGTCCCTCAGGGTTTCATGCAGGCATCAAGTGGCAGTAGTGCAGTGCGCGTGTTCGTCGTATCGTTCCTGATGGTCGCCTCAAGTGTATTTGCAGGTTGCATCTCGGGTGGTTTAGATGACGAGGCGGTGGTTGGCGGTGGTGCCGGCGATAGCAATCAGACGGCGAATGATACGACTGGAAATGTGACAGATCTGAATAACACTGTTGAGGATGGAGTGAATAATACTGATAACAACACCGCTGTGGATTGTTCCCTCTATCTGTTCAACGAATGTAATGATCAGGAAGGTTGTCATTACGTAGAGATCTATGATGGGACCGGCCCAATCAGCGGTTCATGTGTGCCTGATGATGGTGGCCCTGGTTCGATTGTTGAATGTCCAGAGGGTCACGTGGGGTCGCTCATCAATGATCCAGATACTGGGATGTTGGTGGGATCATGCTCGCCTGTGCAATGCCCAGTAGGGGCATCCGGTCTTCCATGTGTCTGTGATGTGGACCATGAAGGTGAGGTTTCTTGGAACAGTGCCACCGAAACGTGGGATGGAGTCTGTAGCGAGATCACCGATGAGCCGAGTCCTGAGGCTTGGGGTAATGGGAGTGTCCGTTTCATCTACGTGATTAACGACATAGACCCTGCTGATATTGCTCCCTTCCATCTTCGATTCGTAGCTGAACCGATGTCTGACCAGAATCCCGTCATGATGACTCAGATCTGTTCGATGTCCGAGGGACATCAGAGCAATGTGTGGCTGGCTTGGGTTTTAGGACCGTTCAATACAGTCACGACTTGGTATGCTGAAAATGCCAATGACCTATCGCTTGGGAAGTTCAAGTCCAGTTCTGGGTTGAAGTTGGAGAATCTCGTGGGCAACACGCATCCAACTGCGACCTTCACGCGTGAGGTGGGCGCACAAGGTCACGTCGATGCAGTAATCACCAATCAATCGGAGTATGTATGTGCCATCGAACCTGTGAGTGACCTCGATGGTGATGGTATGCCTGATGATTGGGAATCAAGTCATGGTCTGGATCCGAACGATGCATCAGATGCTGACTGGTGCGAAGGTGATTGGACTGAGGGAGATGATGACGGCGTCTGTAATGATGGAGATGATGATGGTCTCTCCAATCTAGAGGAATTTCTGAATTCAACAGATCCGAATAATCCTGATTCCGATGGTGATGGTCTTCCCGATGGTTGGGAGGTTGCAAACATGTTGAACCCCCAAGAAGCAGGTGATGCAAATGCAGATCTCGATGGTGACGGGCTGGCCAACTCCCACGAGTACATCCTAGGAACAGATCCAACGAACCAAGACACCGATGGCGACGGCCTCGGAGATGCAAATGAGGATTCTGATGGCGACGGCTACAGCGGCCTGGACGAGATCATATGTGGTACTGACCCATTCGATGGGAACGAGACTCC
>CAZMJD010000119.1:0-5594 GCA_964566385.1 uncultured Candidatus Poseidoniales archaeon
AGCACTGCGGGGTCATCTGTATCTGGATGCCTTCCATCTACCATCACACTCTCAGCGAGATTCAACTCATCGGTCACCATCCATTCGATTCCAACCTCTGCTACAGGTGTGACCATCGCAGGTGAGACGGATTGTTCCGAGGGCCACATTCCCACCGGTCGGAAACCGAGTTCCTCCTCGAACAGGTCCATCCCTGTCGTGAGGTGATTCCTGACTTCATCGGGCCATGCTTGCTTTTCGATACGTATGCCGTCCTCGTAGGTCCAACCATTCTTCTTGAGGTGTGGCATGATTGGATGGTAGTACGGCGTGGTCGTCAATTCGACCTGTCCTCGCTCAGCGAGTGCTGAGTACATGGGCAGCACGTTGGCCATGTGACTGTGCTGAAGGTCGAGGACGAGAGACAGGTCCTCGGGGGTGTATCCTCCACGTTGAGTGAACAGTGCTTGCAATGATGCGTTCACATGGGCTGGCCGCCCATCTGTGGTAGGGTCCTCGAGCGCAGCATACTCGCCTTTGATGTAGTAAGGTGAGAACTGGAAGAGATGGTAGAGGACGACCAAGTCGAGTAGGTCCTGTGGAGGCAGAAGTTCGTCATCCATGATGGTCGCTGGCTTCAGATTGTGACGAGTTCGACCATAGAGATCCGAGTATGTCTCGCTCGCTGGTGCCAGCCAGCCAAGCACGTCATCATCTGAGGTGACATTGTACACCCAACCGGAGTTCCAGAACATCTGGAACTGCAGAGTGTGAAGTTCCAGATCGGTCATCTCGGGGTAACCTGTCAGAGTCCCGTTATCATCGACTGGCCATGGTCGTTGTGCCCAATCAGTATGTATGTCGAGCGTGCGCTCTTCATGATAGTCGACGAGCTGTTCGATGAAGGATGGAACCAGATTGTATGTGATTTTTGTATCAGGATAGTCGGCAAGAATTCCTGGAGAATCGACATATTCAGTCATGGCATGAACGCGTACCCATGGCATCTCGTACGTGTTGGTGAGTTTGTTCTTGTAATACGGTTGATGTTGATGGAAGATGATCGCCACGTTCAGAGCCTTTGGATCCTTGTAGGATGTGCCGTTACCAGGGTCCACGACTACATTTTCAGGAATCACGAGCATATCTGCAGGATTGGAGGGTGTGCTGCGGTTAGTTACCTGATAGGCATGAGTGAAGATTTCTGGGCCGCTAGCTGAGGCAGGGTTCTCCGTGGGGAAGGACGCCCAGACTTTCTGGTTATCCTGCCACTGAGCCCATGCGAGGAAGGTCAGATTCTCTCCCGCCTCTAGGTCCTGCCACGGTAAGGCAATCTCGGTGTTCTTGTTTCCACTGTGGCCGATGAACGTGGAAAGTCCACTCTGTTCACCATCCTCCCATGCGGAGCCGTTCCATCGTTGGAGTCTGAAGTAGGATGAATCCTCGAGTATGAAGGCAGCGTCCGCCTCGATTGGGAGAAGATGCTGTCCCCCCCAGTCCTTTGATAGGTTGCTTCCACCTTCGATGGTGTCGATGTAGATGAACAGGTCAGCTCCTTCAACCGAACTCGCCCAATCCGTTCCCAGCCACGCGAGTTGGAAGTGAGTCGCGTTCCATGTGGTGTGCAATGTGACTGAACCACTAGTCCCCATGAGTGTGGATGTGTCCCATTCACTATCGTCCCCATCGGCATTTGTGTCATCTGGCGTGGCTCCATTGACAACACTGAGCATGCACGGAGCGAGAAGCAGAAATACAGTGAGAGTTGACGAGGTTCGCCACCTTTGCATCATTTCCCCGGACATCCCGACACATCAAAGGTTTTGCACAGACATCCTGAGGGAAGTCTATGGAGGGCGGTCCTGCTGAGGTAGGGGTCCTGTGTCATCTCACTTCGTTACCTAGTTCCGGAGAGCATGGGACGCTGGGTGAGCATGCCTTCGCATTTGTAGACAAGCTTGCCGAAGCTGGAGTCACGGTCTGGCAGATGCTTCCTCTGAACCCTCCGGATGAGCATTCTTCCCCATATGCTTCTCATTCTGCCTTTGCATCTTGGACTGAACTCAGGGATCCTGCAGTCCATGATGTTCCAGATGATGACATGATCGAGCATTGGGTCAGTGCGAATGGGGATTGGAGCCATGATTGGGCCATGTTCAGCGTGCTCAAATCGATACACGATGATGTCCCTTGGACCGAATGGTCTGTTCCTCTGCGAGATCGGCATCCAGACGCTTTGACAAGCTTCGAGGAGAGATACGCTTCGGATATTCGTCAAGCCATCATCGGTCAGGTCTGTTTTGAACGAGATTGGGATGTCCTTCGTCGTTATGCCTCTGCTCGCGGGGTGCGTTTATTCGGTGATGTTCCAATCTTCGTCGCTCATGATTCCGCCGATGTATGGGCGAATCGCAGTTTATTCCAATTGGATGATCAAGGCATGCCCAGTGTTGTTGCAGGGGTGCCGCCAGATTCCTTCAGCGAGAATGGACAGCGCTGGGGCACCGTGCTCTACGATTGGGACGCTCACCGAGATGACCAGTGGATGTGGTGGCATCATCGAATGGCCCACATGTGTCATCTTTTCGACATCGTGCGTATCGATCATTTTCGTGGCATCGAAGCTGCGTGGGCCATTTCTCCTGAATGTGACACGGCAGTTGGGGGCGCCTGGCAGGATGGTCCTGGAGATGACCTCGTCAGAGTGATCTGTGAGGTTGTAGGTCCTGAGCGCATCGTCGCTGAGGATCTGGGCATCATCCCTCCTTCTGTGATCGAGATGCGCCGCCGTCATGGTCTGTCTGGGATGGCGGTTCTGCAATTCGGATTCGAGGATGACAGTCCTCTGAATCCACATCATCCAGCGAATCTCGCTCAGGACCAAGTGGTCTACACTGGGACGCATGACAATGACACTACGATGGGATGGTGGTTTGGAGCGACCGATGAACAACGAGCGCGCTTGAGTGAATTCATCCATGAAGGCGAAGCACCCAATGATACCTTGATCCGTATAGCGATAGCTTCCCCTTCTTCTCTAGCAATTCTTCCTCTTCAGGATATCATCGGCGCAGGTACTGAGTCACGAATGAATCATCCCGGCACTGTACACGGAAACTGGCGTTGGCGCTTTGAATGGGAAGCTCTGTCTTCTGATGTGTGGGCACGATTTGCAGGATTGGTGCAGCAACGATTTGATGAGTAGGTTCATAGGACTGCGGCAGAGGGCTGAGGCGTTTCCATGAGCATTGTGTACCTCTCTGCGGAAGTCGGCGTTGAATCGGATCTGCACACATATTCCGGTGGGCTTGGGGTTCTTGCCGGTGACCACATCAAATCTTCTTCAGATGCCGGTCTCGATCTGGTGGCGATCACGCTTCTCTATCGTGAAGGGTATGGTCGTCAGCACCTGGATGAGTTGGGAAATCAAACCGAGACGTATGGTGAAATCGATCCACATCGTTTTCTCGTTGATACCGGCTATGAGATCGCACTGCCATTGGATGGTGATACGCTCCATGCCAAGATATGGGTATACGACGTGGGGAACGTTCCAATCTACTTCCTTGATACTCATCACCCATCGAATCGTCCAGAGCACACTGCCTTGTGCAGTCGCCTGTATGGAGGTACAGATGAGACAAGGATACGGCAAGAGTATCTTCTCGGAGTGGGAGGCATGCGTGCTGTTCATGCTCTCGGCCATGTGATCTCAGGTCTGCATCTCAATGAAGGGCACTGTACTTTCGCCATGTTGGAGATGCTGAATCAAGGCTGGACCCGTGAGGATTTGTCTGAGCGCACCTTGTTCACAACACATACACCGGTCTCGGCTGGCCACGACAGATTCGATTGGGAACAGGTCGAGGAGATTCTTGGAGAGATGTTACCTGACGACGCTCAAAATCTCGTTCGAGATGCTGGCGATCCTGAGGGTGGATCTAGATGTTCGATGAGTCACCTAGCAGCCTCACTTTCAGGTTCGGTCAATGCAGTCTCAAATCTGAATGCATGGGTGGCGAGTGAGATGTTCGCTGACAAGCACATTCATCCCATCACAAACGGCGTTCATCATCTGACATGGACGAGTCCTTCGATGGCTTCGCTGTTCGATGCTCACCTCGATGGTTGGTCATCTGATCCTACTGTGCTTTCTCACGCTGGTCGAATCCCAGATGGTGCTCTGTTGGCTGCCCGTTCCAAATGTAGATCAGTGCTGCGTGAATTGGTCATGGCTGCCACTGGTGAAGTCCTGTTCGAGGACCGTCTCACCATTGGTTTTGCACGCCGCTTCGCCACATACAAGCGAGCAGATCTGGTGTTCAGTGTCATTGATCGTCTACGTGAAATTGGTGGTGGGCGAATTCAGTTCGTCTTCGCTGGCAAGGCCCATCCTCGTGACGAAGGTGGAAAGGACCTGATCCGTGAAGTCTTTGCAGGTGCTGCAAGTCTGGTCGATGAGATCCCTGTCATCTTCCTTGAAGATTATTCGATGGCGACCGGCTTGGCCATGACCAGTGGTGTTGATGTCTGGTTGAACAATCCGGTCAGGCCCATGGAAGCATCGGGAACCAGTGGAATGAAGGCTGCCATGAATGGCGTTCCTAACTGTTCGATTCTCGATGGATGGTGGCCTGAGGCATGTCAACACGGTGTGAATGGATGGGGTCTTGGCAAGGGTGAGGATGACCGAGACGATGAGAGGGATGCGAGGTACGTTCATGACGCTCTACAGCATGATGTTCTGCCTGCTTGGGAAGAAGGGGGGGTGCGTTGGGCGAACTTGATGCGGGCTAGTATCGCCACGTCTGCAAGATTCACAGGAGCAAGGATGATCTCAGAGTACAAGCGATTCTATGACGCATTCTCAGAGTGAGCTGTCTTGCCGTCTTGAGACAACGATGAATGCGATCAAGGCAATCCCTATGGCCCCAATCAGAGCGTTACGGATGATGTCAAGATCGACTGAAGACGTCGCCTTAGCACTTCTTTGATCCAAGTCCTCTTTCGATGTTGCTTCAGTTGTGTTGCTGATATCATCCGTTTTGTTCATCCCTCCAGAACTCGAGGTAGTTGATTCACCATCTTCTCCTTCAGATTCACTCTCATTTCCAACCCATGGGGTTCCAAATGTTCCATTATCCATGTGGCCCTCAAACATTCCATCATCACCACAGGAACAAGTGCACATCCCCTCCCAACCGACAGAGGACCCGCAAGGGCAAGGAATCAACTCAGGGCCGGGTAAACATTCTGCGCACCCCTGGTGCTCCGAATAGCCGAAATAATCTGGACACTCATCTTGGGCGTTTGGAATCCCGTCACCATCAGTATCTGCCGGTTCGGGGTACGTGCATGTATCATCATCGTTGGTAGCTCTCTCGTCATAATTTTCTGCCAGGGGGTCCATGCAGCCGGATATAGGTGGATTCGTCTCGTTCACTGAGGTGTTGGTCATCTGTCCATTGATACGAATCACGGTCACTGAGTGTGAGGGTATCGAAAGATTCACTCCATCGAAGGTAGCTTCTCCGAATTCGATGGAATCGTTGCCATTGATTCCAGTCATTGAGACTGCTTCTCCTCGATTCAGGATCACTCGCATCGTTTCATTT
>CAZMJD010000120.1:0-5556 GCA_964566385.1 uncultured Candidatus Poseidoniales archaeon
ATGCATTGGGATTAATGCGGGGACAAAGAGCCAGCAGATTCCTGCATTTCCTGCACACACATCCAAATGCACCCGCAATTCCATCTGATGCCGACGCTGAGGCCTCTAAATCAACTGAAGGCGTTGACCTGATTCTCGGTCTTGAATTCTCTCCGTCCGGCTTCATCCCATGGTTCGATGAAATTCCCGGAGAGCGTAGACGACTCCGCCCATTAGAGGAAGACAGGCCTCGTCGAAGGCGAGGAGAGCGTAAGCGCCGGAGAGTCGTTCTCGGCCGGGCCAAGACAGGACACAGAATCCATGCTTTGGAATTGATCGCCTTCCATCACAGCGGCATTGGAGTCAATGTGATCTTCACTGACGAGCGTGGTGTACCTTACGGCATCGACCACGTCCTTCAGAAGATGTCGGATGCTTGATGAAGCACAACGCGATGTGTGATTCGTGCTTGACTCGGAGCCTCAGCACGGACTCCTGTCGAACAAGGGGGTATCGTGATGCACATCCTCTTCGCCCATGGATTCGAAGGATCTCCGAGCGGTAGCAAACCCACTTACTTCCAGGAGCAGTTAGGCCACCAGGTCACTGCACCACTTCTGCACACCAAAGGTTGGACAATCAAGAATCAAGCATCAGTGCTGCTCCAAGCTCTGGATGACGATGATGGGATCGATGTCCTTGTCGGCTCATCTATGGGAGGTCTCGCAGCATCGATCGTCTCATCATGGCGACCTGAACGCAAGATAGGGGTCCTTCTCCTTGCTCCAGCTTTCGGGTGTATCTCGACATTCGTAGAGCGTCTCACTGTTGCTGAACAGAACAGATGGCGTGAAGAGGGGTCGCATACTTACCATCATCATGGAGTAGGAACAGACATTGACCTACCTTGGTCATTCATCGATGAAGGAACGAGTCTAGAATGGACATTACCTCAACATCCAACCATCATTATCCATGGTCGTGAAGATGACCTGGTACCGATAGAGAACTCACTTGACGTGGCTCATCGCTCATCAGCAGTGATGTCAGTGCATTGCCCAAATGATGGACATCGCCTGAAGGAATCCCAGGAGCTGATGGCCATAGCACTCGAGCGACTCGCCTCAGTCTGAGACTCGCGTCGCCATCGGATCCGATGTCGAAGAGACCCAGGTGTACTTCCAAGGTACTCCAGTAGGTATCTCAACCATCGATATCGATTCATCACTCACAGATTCGATCATCTTCACGATACCACGCAAAGAATTACCATGGGCAAAGATCGCGATATTCCGACCTGCATCAAGGGCAGGAGATAGGACCTGATGAACGAATGGTTGGACGCGAGTAATCGTCATCTGAAGGCTCTCACCATTGGGAGGGCGCACGTTGAGTCCACGGCGCCAGAGGTGAACCTGCTCCTCACCATGAATACGAGCAGTCTCTGCCTTATCGAGACCTGCAAGGTCCCCGTAATGCCGCTCATTCAAACGTGAATCAACGTGAACCTGAATGAAATCAGTGGTGTCTGATTCCGGGCCAACGCGGTTCCAACCTTCTTCAATCATCTCAGAAGCTTCGCCACTCCAAGGTGGACGGCGTTGGTCGTCAACAAAAACCGGAACCCGGCCCGATTCATGATGAATCAGAGCAATCATGGCTGTCATCTGTGCCCGGACCAAGGATGAACAGTAGACCTCATCGAGAGCAGCATCGGACATTATCCGACCAACGCTGTGTGCTTCCTCGATTCCTTCGAGAGAAAGAGGTACATCCACCCAACCAGTGAAGCGATTCGCAGCGTTCCATACAGAACGACCGTGACGAATGAGATGAAGTTCAGCCATCGGTCATTTCTCCATTCGCTTCAGGCAATGAGGTGGGGAATCCCCCAGAGTGCAATGATCGGTCCTACTGCCATGCCGATATCACGCAAGAGGTTTGGAACTTTACGCTTTGACATATCTTCAATCAACGTGTTCACTTGCTTTTTGATTTGATTATCAATGAGGTTCTTTCCTTTATCTGCCATTGATTGAACCCCTGCCTTCGCGACTTCCAACACCTTACCTGCAGCCTGGCCTAACAGCGCCTTGGCCGTGGACTTGAACGATCTGGAAGGAGTTTCAGCAATCTCAGAACCATCATCCGGATCACTACCTTCCAAGGCATTCTCCAACGCCTCATCATCCTCTTGACCATCTGAAGACGCAGTTGCAGCAAGGGATTTCGAACCCGAGAACCAAGCCAGAGCACCCCGGGCCGCAAAAATCGAGTCGATGGCCAATTTGACCTTCTTCATGTCGCGCTCCCCAGCAAGAAGGAAAAGACGGCGAGCAGGCATCAAACGAATCGCATCGAACGTGATCCAGAGTAAGAGTGCCAGAATCAGTAGCAGGCCACCTGCCGTGGAAACTTCACTCCAGTTTGACCAACCCACTCCGGATTTGAACTCAAGGCGAACCATGATGACCAGTGCAACGGGGAAAACAAGAGCGAAGATCTCGTTGAGAATGATGTAATGGAATCCTTTGACTTCGATTTGTCGAACCTTCTTGACAGCCCAACCTGCATGCGGTGCAAGATGGTGGACTGCACGATAGACCGGGCGTCCAAGGATGATGACCCTCAAAATGAACGGAATGAAAATCAGGTACGTGGCATAGAGTTCCCACGGCCCTGCAGGAGGTCCTAGAGTGACCACGCCCCTCGGTCAATGACATGACCTATGAGACTGTCCTAACGTTGCTTTGCCCGTCCTTCGTTTGCATCTTTCTTCTCATCAAGCGCGGCATCAAGGTAGTCTTCCAACCACTGGTCCATTGATTGTTTTACTGCCTTAGTGTTATTTAAACACTCAGTGTAATTGCTACACTAAAACGGGTGTGAGTGTATGCTTCCTAACATCACCCGGTAATGTGCGCCATCGCAGGAGGGGAATAGGGCCGTAGGGTTCCTGCTACAACTGTGAGAGTCTCATAGTCTACGCCATCTTGAGTCTGAAAGCCATCCTGCACGGCTCGACTCTCTTCCATGAAGTTCTCAGCCTCATAGTAATAATCACGAAATGGACCTGAACGCTCACCGAGCACCTCAGTGTCAAAGCCATTCTCTTCAAGGCGTCTGAGGGTCTTGGGCAGATCTGCCATGGAGGATTGCACGAAAACCACCTTACCACCTGGGTTGAGACGCTTATGGGCATCGAGAATCAGTGAATCGATGTAGTAGCGGCGATTCTGTTTCCCACTTAGGCAAAATGGTGGATTGGTCAAAACGACATCGTACTTCCCCCCTGTAGAGAGCCAGTCTGCCACGCGGTACTCCACTCTTGCATCTGGAACGTTTCGTTCAACGTTCTGGCGAGTGGTGTCAGAGAGTGAATGTGTGATTTCGGTCGCAACGACATGTGCCGCGCCCAGTCGCAATAAGAGAATGGTGTTATTGCCAGTTCCAGAGCCTATCTCCAACACGCTCTTGCCTCGTACGAGGTTGTTTGAGGCGAGGACCTCTGAGAGGTACTTTCCATGAGGCGTGGGTTTCCAGTCCTCCTCTCCCATCATCAGATCCATCACAAGAAGTTCTGAGACATCGAATTTCGGCGAACTCTCATCACGACTCATATTGGCTGAATGCTCGTGCTAATGCTTGATGAAGGTGTGCATGGAAAAAGATACCACGTAAATCCATCAAGGTGAATGAACACGCGAGTGGGAGAACACTACTCGGAACTACCATCTGGTGGTTCTGCATCCTCTTTAGAAGACCATGGCGCCTTTGGAGACCACCAATTCGCCCGTCCCATCAGCCTCATCGTGGCGGGAACCACCAGTGCTCTGACCAGTGTTGCATCGATGGCGATGGCCAGTGCTAGTCCAAGGCCGATCTGTTTGACCATTGTCATCGAGCTTGTGCCGAAGGCTAGGAAGACAACGACCATGACTGCTGCTGCTCCTGTGATGAGGCGTCCAGTGCGCTGAAGCCCCATGGCGACAGCCTGAACATTGTCGCCCGTGCGCTCCCATTCCTCATGGATACGAGAGAGCATGAGAACCTCATAATCCATCGATAGGCCGAAGACGATACAGAACATCAGAACCGGGTTGATCGGATCGATCGGGGCCGGCGTCACATTCAGAAAATCAGTGCCGTGTCCCTGTTGGAACACGTAGACCAACATCCCGAATGATGCTGTGATGGAAAGGAAATTCATCAGAATCGCTTTGAGAGGAATCACGACAGATTGCACTTGGATGAACACGAGGATGAATGTGGCAACGAAGATGAACAGCATGGCCTCCAAGAGATGATCCGATACAAGTTCGAGCGTGTCGACGTTATACGCCGCAAAACCACCTACTAGAATACGGTCAACGAACGGTTCATCTTCGAACTGTACTCGTATATCTCGCAACCTGTTCACGATCTCTTTTGATGCATCGGTATTGGCTCGCCCCTCAAGGTCGATGAAGATAATCGCAGTGCTGCCATTAGCAGCCTTCTCGGACGATACCTCCACTAGTGCTCTGATCGTGGCCATTTCGGGTGGAAGCATCTCAATCGGAGTGCCCCAGAGCATCTTCACCGCATCTGCATCCATCTCAGAGGAGATCCAAGCGACAGACCGTGTTTGCTTCACCCCATCTGTTTCATTGACCACCTTGGAGAGATTGTAGAGAACCTCAAGAGCTGTAGGATCGCGCCATTCGGTCTCTTCATCGAATTCAACAACGATCACAAGCGAATTATCTGAAGATGAGTTCAACCATACCTCATTCTCCCGCTCAATACCCTGACGGGCCTCATCATCAGGCGGGAGGGATTCGTAAGTCACCATCCCGAATGAGACCTGTAGAAACGGTAGGCCAGCACCGATCAGAAGAATGAGGATCGGTATCAGAACGACGAGAGGGTGGGCCATCACCGCCCTGGCAATCGTGCCCCAGAACCCATCATCCTTGTCTGTAGCTGTTGGAACGAAGGGTACCTTTCCAGCGTCGACCCGCGCTCCAAGATATGAGAGAATGGCAGGAAGGAGTGTCAATGAGAACAGCACTGCTAACGATACTGCGATCGTGCCACCGATGCCGAATGAAGGAAGAGAGGTGTCTTTGAAGAACAACATTCCCATCAGCCCGATTGCCACAGTCAAGCCTGAGAACAGGACAGCTTTGCCAGCAGTCGCCATCGTCATTGCTATGGCCGTACGCGTATCACGCCCCAGGCGCATCTCTTCTCGGAATCGGTTGACGATGAACAGCGAATAATCAATTGAAACACCGATACCTATCAAGGAGCAGATGTTCAATGCATATTGGTTCACATCAGACAGATTCGAGAACAAGATGATCGAACCGACTGCGGCACCAACAGAGATTGCACCGATGCCGATGGGTAGGAGAGCCGAGACAATGGTGCCGAAGACGACGAGAAGAATGATCAGAGTGAGTGGGGCAGAGATCAGTTCTGCTTTCACGAGGTCTTCTTCAAGGCGATGATCGAATGACCAATCTACTCCGATACCACCGAATCGCCAGATTGTGAGGACATCCGAGGTGATTGTGGACCGGACGTCACCAT
>CAZMJD010000121.1:0-5514 GCA_964566385.1 uncultured Candidatus Poseidoniales archaeon
TTCCTTGGCGATTTCTCGCAGGCGCCTGCGCCGCGTCGTTTCGTCCATTTCTCATGCCTTCCCTCTGCTTCTTGGCCTCGGCATCCCGCCACGGTTCAAAACGGCCGCGCCAAGAATCGCGATTACCACGCCAGAACCTATTGGAGTCGCGCGCTCTGCGGTGTGTTCCTCTTCACAGTCACAGGTTGGTGTTGGACAACCTTCTGCAACCTCTGCGCTCCTCCCCTTGCACCAAGCATCGCAGAGGTCCGCTCCCTCTGAACAGTCGGTGAGGTTTTCATCAGATTCCATTATCTTGCCACTTTCATTGAGTTGTGACTCCGAATCATTACTTGCTGTCAAATTCACATCGGTCGTCTGGTCAGACTCGTTGTTGAAGTTCGAATCATTGCTGTCATCCGAAGAGGGTATCGGATCTGGAGCCTCGCCTTCTGGCCAATGTTCGGATCCATCCCATTCGATCCTGAACATGGCGGGCCACAATTTCCCGGTGATCCACAAGTCTGAGTCGTCATGATTCCAAGCGATGCCGTTGAGGACGTTTGCATCCTGCTCTTCTTCGGATGTGAGTAGATTGGAGGCATCGAGGACCATCGATACGTTCCCGGTATCCTTGTCGATATCGAGGATGACGTCGTCGAACCAGACATTGGCGAGAATGCGATCATCGACACATTCGAGTTCGTTCAGATTTGAGATGGGTGAACCGTTGAGTGTGACCTCGATGGTCCGCTCGATGGCGAAGGTATCTGGATTCCGGAATGCAATTGACGAGCTGCCGTTTGACATTGCCAGATGCTCACCGTTCCAACACAACCCCCATCCTTCACCTTCGTAGGTCAGGTCGCCGAGTTCTGCGAATGTGCTGCGGTCATAACGATGCACGATCCCGGCTTTCCAAGTCAGTACATACAGAGTATCATTGACCAATGCGAGGCCTTCTCCGAACTCATCTTCAGGCAGATCGATCGAACGGATGATGCTCCCGTCCTCAAGATTCACCTCGCGCAGAGTCGAATGGTTGTACAACCCTGTGCTCTCGTATAACGTATGATTCCAGATCAGGAAACCTTGAGTGAAAGCTTGGTCATCATGTTCGACACGTTCGAGAACGATGACTGGGGTTGTGGATTCATTGTCAGCGATGGAACGGCCTTGAACACCGGCCGCGCCGGCCGAGATAATCATCAATATGAATATCAGGGGGGCACTGAACACACTCCCTCTTCTCGACATCGCGTCCGAACGACGTTCCACGCCCATTAAGAACCATCACGATGGTGTGCACCCACTGAGGTTGTACCATGCGCGAGATACAGGCCGCCGAACCCCGTGTTCCAGCCCTTGCCACTCTGCTCATCCTTCTCCTCGTCATGCCTACCGCCGCTGCGGCGCAGATGGATGCTCGAATCACCGATGATGAGCGTGATCGAGAAGGCCGGAATAACCCTGCTGAATCCACGGGATTCTTCTCCGTCGATATTGAGAAGGTCGGTTACAGATATCCCTTCTATGGCAATGACGATCTGTATAGTCTCACCCCATATCTTAGCGCCTTGGCCTCATCTGAGGATAGTGAACTCTCTGCAGAGTCTACCCATACCTCTGGCCGGCAATCATGTACGGCTCAGCACTCACAGGGTGATGTGGTGACAATTCCATATCCTGCGTCCAATGAACACAATCCTGGCGAGTCCGTCGCATATGAGGTTGTCCGAATCGCGACACCATCGGTTGGAGGCGGTGAGGCAGCAATCCTGGTCGAGCAGGCAGTTCTGGGCACCTTCAGTGAGACAGACAGGACGAATATGGCGAATGAATGGGCGAACAAGATCTGGCCCAACGTCACTTCGGTGTTCCAATTGTCGAGTTCACTGCGTGATACCGATGATAACTGCCAGATTCAGGTTGTCCTCACGACGATGGATGGTGGTGGGGGCACAGGGGGATATTTCTGGCCTTATTGGGAGATTGCAGAGAATAATGGTGGCCCCACTGATGGACAACAGCGTGAAGCGATCTTTGTTGACATCGTCGATGCCAAGATGCCCTTTGGCAATTTCATCCTCACCCATGAGCTTCAGCATTTTCTTCTTTATCAGGAGGACACCGATGAGGTGATTTGGCTCGATGAAGGTCTAGCTGACCATGCTGGTTGGCTGATTTACCCCGACCAATCGACCTATGTCAGAGATCACTTCAATCACTGGATGGATCACCCAGAATATAGTGCACTGGCTTGGTTGGATGGCAGGAGAGATGATCAAGGCAGCCCTACCTTCAGTGACTACGGGTTCTCGGCAGCGATGAATCTCTTCCTCTGGGACACATTCGGTGATTCGATCACTACCGATATCTTCCAATCCTCTAGCAATGGTATCGCTTCGGTCGAAGCAGTGGTTACGGCCGAAGATCCGAGTGCGATAGGTTCGACCTGGAATGACATCATGGCGAATTTCATTGCTTCCTCCCTGATCGATGAAGGTGATTTCTCTTACGCTGCCATTGATTTCCAGAACGACTGTTCTTCCAGTCTGTACTGTTCGCTCAAGGTCTCTGAGCAAGGCAGTGACTGGTCGGGTTCCCCGCCCCTGTTCGTCACTTCGGGTGATGATACGGATATCGATAATGACGGTACTCCGAACAACGCTGACAATGACATCGATGGCGATGGTCAGGTGAACAGCGTGGATTCTGATGATGACGGTGATGGGATTCCTGACAGCGAGGACCCCGACGACGTTAACAATGGTAAGTGGTCGGTTGAGAGCTGGGGCGTTCGCGCCTTCCACCTGACCTCCTTCCCAGGAGATTCTGACCTTAATCTGAACATCACCACTGGTGATCCCGACTGGGAGGTTCGTCTCCTCGTCAACGACACATCGACTGGATGGGAGCTGCGTACTGTCTCCTTTGATTCAGATACCCAGGCTCTCACTACGGTTACGGGACTCGGTTCCAGCATCGATCAGTTGTATGTCATCGGATGGTATGCGTCTGCGGGCAATGGAAACGATGCCGAAAGACGCTGCTCTGCATCTTGGTCGGATGCGCCGGGTGGTGGTTATGTCGGAGTCTGGGACTCCTTGACCACCTACTCTCAGGGGCAGAGGGTCGAACACAATGACTTGCTGTACGTGGCTAGTCAGGCGGTGCCCTCTGGGATTGCCCCGGCTGCATCATCACCCTACTGGACAGAGGTTTCTGTAGCAGTGTACAACAAAGTGAGCAGCACGGGGGTTCAGTTATGCCCGTTGGACGAATCGTGGATCAAAGTCACAGCAGGATTGTCGACAGACCCGCCATCTCTTACTTTCACATCTGTTCCAGTCCTCTCGGACGGTGATGGTGATGCTCAGATGGACACAATGCGCGTCAATGTCTTGGTCACGACAGATGCCTTCGAATCAAACGTCGATCTGCTGGTTCAGGTGCAGGATGGAACGACTGGAGCCCTGATTGACTCGCTGTCCTCGCAGGAGACTCCCATGGTCTCACAACCCTATGATCAGGACTACTACTTCACGGCCAAAGCAGATGGGGACCACCGTTTCAGAGTGGTGCTGTCTCAACTGGATGGGACAATCATTCAAGAGGTATTGAGTGATCCAGTGACACTCAGCAACATGAAACCAGTTGTGTCTGGTGAAGTGAGTGGTATTGATAACGGCAATATCGGGAACGCGACCTTGAAAACATTCTGCGAGAACATAGTCACTGCCTGTGTTGAGACATGGGCCGATCTGACCTACAGTACTGACCTTACCAAGAGTGGAGATGCTTGGGGCCTGAGAATTGATCCTGCCACTTATCCTCATCTCGATGAGCCATCCTCGTATCTCTGGAACTTCGGTGATGGCAACATGTCAATTCTTCGTTCAGGTGCCTTCGCTTATCGGTCCAGCACTCCGCTTTCTTCTTTCAATACGGTGACTTTGAACGTAACAGATTCAGGTGGTGCGGTCTCTGATTTCGGTGCTGATTCGCAATTCCAGGTTGCCGTCATCGATGTCACGCCTCCAATTCCGCGTATCTTCGTCGGCGCGACAGAGATACTTGTTGACTACCCAGTTAAATCGGAGCAACGAGTTCGTTTCGATGCAGAACGCACATCTGATAACGTTCCATCGGAGTACCTTGAGTTCAGTTGGGATTGGGGAGATGGGGAGACTTCCACTCCCTCAAATCCGCAGGGGTGCGACGTTTCGAATTGCATGCGCGTCGTTCACACATGGCCAGATGGCAGCGCAGATGGACAAAAGTACACTATCACATTGACCGTTTCGGATGGGACCTTCCAGACCGAGGCCACGCGTGAGATATCCGTCCTGAATCGCCCGCCTGCGGTTCTCTCTACTGATTCATTCCGCATCAGCACCCTGTCTCAGTTGCCGCTATCTCCTCCATTCGAGGATATTGATGGTGAGATCACCCAAGTGTCCTGGCAGTTCCAGAATGTCGGTGATGATTGCACAAGTCATGCTAACGTCGCCTCTACCTCTGTCTTACATGACAAGGATTCAACCTTCAATGATCAGAGTTCGATGCTCTCCAATCCTCTCGTGGCTTGGAAATGTCCAGGTCAGAAGAGGGTGGTTGTCTCGGCCATCGACGACGATGGGAATCAGACCTCCACTGAGTTCTTTGTGGAGGTGATCAACCAACCCCCCATCGCTCGCCTTACTCGAAGTGACAACGCTCTGGATCTTGAGGAAGATGTTCAGGCTGGTTCATTCCTCACCTTCTTCGCAGCTGATTCAGAAGACCTTGATGCATCGAATTCTCGTTTGACGTATCGTTGGTATTTCGAGGACTGTGTCAATTCAAACTGCCCCGGCGTGGGCTCTGATGGGTGGCTGCAGGCGAGCAGCACCGATCAAGCGGGCCACCAGTTCAGTGTCCCTGGGCGATGGGAGGTACGTCTTGTTGTGAATGATACCTTCGACAATACGACAAAGTCAATCATCATCGCAGTTTCAAATCCAAGCCCGATTGCGATGATGCAAGTCAGAGAGGCTTGGTACGATGGAGTGATCGCTACTCGGAACACGCCTGAGAATGACTGGACCAACACGACTCTCAAGCAGACCTTCACGTCGACAGGTGCCATTTTCATCTCTCCAGGTACAAAATTGTACATGTCATCATATGGGAGCAGGGATGGTGATGCAAGATTCGACCCGAATCAGAATGTGAGTTGCCCGTGTCTTGAGTCAGAGAGATCTGATCCGAGATGGAATGGCCTGACTCAGTATCGTTGGGACTTTGGCGATTCCTCGCCACCTGCTGAATCACCGACCACTTGGCATGTTTACGATACGCCAGGCGAGTATACGCTCAGATTACTTGTCCGTGACGCGTTTGGTACTGGCGATACATCTGTCGCCAACATGACTGTGCTCGT
Source organism: uncultured Candidatus Poseidoniales archaeon (assembly GCA_964566385.1). GTDB lineage: Archaea > Thermoplasmatota > Poseidoniia > Poseidoniales > CAYMED01 > CAYMED01. The sequence goes on from CAZMJD010000121.1 coordinate 5,405, forward strand.
CAACACGCCTCCAGAATTGGAAGTGGGGCTAGTACTCACGGCTCAGGAATTCGTGGGGACTGAATCGACTACATTGGCGAGCACGCTTTCAGTTTCGGATCCTGAGATGG
>CAZMJD010000122.1:0-5506 GCA_964566385.1 uncultured Candidatus Poseidoniales archaeon
GATTTCGAGGCAGCAGAGAATATCTGGTCAGAGATCGAAGACACGGTGGCCGAACCTGCAGACGGCTTCACTGCCAAGGCCATTCGAGCCTGAGGGATTTCGATGCGACGACTCATCCAGAGGTGCAACACCTGCAAGGCCTATGGACTGGGCGAAGTCTGCTCCTCATGCGGTGGCACGATGAAACAAGCAGCTCCTCTCAAATTCTCACCACAGGACCGCCATCAGGCCATCCGACTTCGACTCAGGGAGGAGGCGAATCCGAATTGGCTGGATGAACTCCCCACGCTTGACGATGGGGATTCATCGTGACGTTGTCGCGAACGTTCCTAGAGGCCATTCCAGGCGACGCGATTCTCCTCTTCGCTGCACCGGGTATCGGAAACGTAGGCAAACTCGTCATCGATGGACTAGTCCAACAGTTCAGGCCACCGATTGTATTCTCAGTCACAGACCCTGATCTTCCGCCTCACGCCATGAAGGATGAGCATGATTCGTTGCGCTGTCCTGCACTACGCGTTCATCTCATCAGCGGAGAGAAATCGTTCCTTGTCGCAACATGTCAGGCTCAGCCCATGAGTCCATCGGGCCAACATCGTCTCGCACTTGCCCTGCGACAAAAAGCAAAGGAATGGGGAGTGAAGGGAATCCTCGTACTCGTCGGGATGTCAGCAGACCCTGGTGACCATGATCTTCTCCTGCTCGGACCATCAAAAGAGGATCGTGAATGGCTGAACAACATTGGAGCGACACCCTCAGAGCGGTGGCCAGAAGCGGGCATGATTGGCATGGCTGCATGGATGGCAACTCTAGGTGAATTCGATGAGATTCCAACTGCTTGCATCGTCGCATCATCAGTCGGAGGAACTGTTGATCTAGAGGGAGCCCGTCGCCTGCATGAGCAAATTGAGAAGATGTTCGACGTGGATCTGCCAATCGAGAGAAGTACTGAGAAGAGTCTTGCAGAGCGAGTCGAACAACTGATTGAGGCGCTCGATGAATCCGAAGACATGAGTGGCTCGTCGAGCGCTCCACAGATCGACCTATATCTGTGATTCAGCCACCTGAGGCGACGATGATCACTTCAAGCTCAGTGTCGCTCTTCAGTATCGTTGTCGACGGTATGACCTCACCTTCGTACACCACCATCGACATGGATTCAGGGAGAGAGATATCGCGCAGCACGTCCAACACCGTGCAAGGAGAGACATACTCGAGTTCATGCATCGAATGGGCGAGCTTCACGTTCACCTTCATGCACCCGTCAGGGTTATGCAGGCCTTCATGGTGACGCATCTCAGCCGAGTTCGCATAGCCCGGTATTGCGGTGGTCTCGAAAACCACTGTCCCTAGGACGCGGGAGTTCAAATCTCTCACTCGGCGCCTCTCAGATGACCATCACGTTGCTCGAACGGTCGAGGCGGATCTGAGGCTTGCCGAAACGCTCTCCGATCCAGATACCGTGCATGATCAAATGATCTCCTCTTCGAATCGATGGAGCAATCTTCGGGACGTCATCACCGAAGGCGATGACCTCGCAGGTGCCAGAGGCATCTGCCAAGCGAGCAGACCACATCGGATTTGTTCGACCATCATCGTACTCAAGAAGCTTGGAGGTCAAAGATACAACAACCCCGTGAACGGAATGTCTCATCTGAAATGTACCCAGTTCAACGCGCTCAAGGTCTGGTTCGGGATTACGATGCACGGTGGAAAGGTTGTCAGCGATGATGACGGGGCCTCGATAACGCGGCTCGACGCGGACATCTGAAATGGAGATGAATTCACCGATATCTATCTCCTGTAGACCTTCGGGCCCACCCTGTCTGACAAAAACGCGCTGATGTCCTTCATCATGTTTCAATGAGAATTCAGGCCATCGATCGCGAAGTGAGGACAAGGACATCGCATGGCCTGCAGCTGTCCAGCGAGAGCGGAATTCATCGAATGATTTCCAGTGTACATTCTCCAATGTAGGCGATTCGGGCCAAACCACCTGACGCCGCCCACGCTCGCAGATCATTCGAGCATCGCACCTATCGCATCGGTTCTCGTCAGTCTCAACCTCATCGACCCCTCCTGGCTGAAAACGAACCATGGTGGTCGGCTCAGCCGGGAATTGAGATCTCGAGCGGTCAGGGTCAAACATGCGCCTGTGCAGCTCCTGTGCCTGCTGAGCCCATACCTCGAATCCAATATCATCGAGAATAGGCACAGTCTTCACCAGTGGTCCATCCAAATACCAGATTCTCAACGAACTTGGAGTCTGACCATCGTGGGTCTCCCTCCACAACCATGCATAAGCAGTCAGTTGATTGGGGTAGCCACGGCCGAAATCACCCCTCCCATCGGAGGCCTTGAGATCTATAATCGAGGGAGCTTCATCCCAGCGATAGACGAAATCGAACTCACCTGCAAACCAAGCATCAGGGTGGACGGAGGTCATCGAGAACAGAGCTGCATCGGGATCCACGAACCAAGGTCGACCTGCGAACCAAGCCCCAAGCCAGCCGGTGGCTGAACAGACCTCAGATGGAAGATTCACATCAGGACTCCAACCATCAGGAGCTGGAATAGAATGCCTCACACCATCTCTAAGGTGTTGCCAACAAGACAGAGAAGGGTCATCGACAAGGTGTTGCAATTCGTCGAGGTGGAGAGATATAGCGTTCCGTCCCATCTGGGTAATGCGAGCAATGTCAAGAGAGTCCCAGCTCCCTTGCCGGTTCGCGTTCGATTCCCAAGCCATCTGAGCCTCGGGTATCATGGCCTTCAAGTGAATGTCCAAACGATGGCTTGACCACACTTCCAGAGTTTCACGAGTTGTTGGCCACCGCTCAGCAGGAAGGAGATCACGGACTGGCCACACCCCCTTTGATTCTGGTCTACCGTCGGGACGGAGTGGAGTTTTGAGCACACCATGCGGTGCTTCAGAGCCTTCATGCATCGGTGAAGCACGGAAAACACGCGCCACAGCTTCCTCTAGCATGCTGCCGATAGCCATTGCAGGAGTGAAGCCGGGCCGCACCTGATCCACTCGTCGATGCCACCACAGACGCGGGCATGTGGCGTGGACGTTCATCGATGAGGCGGACAACCGTTCAAATCGAGACCAAGCAGCCTCCGGTTCATAGACGTCATGAACTGGCACGTTCGATGAACTGCGTGGCGGGTTTTGATGTCTGCGCTCAGGACCCTTTGAGAGGAGAAGCTGTTTCGATTCGGGTAAGATTTCCTCGGAATCTCAATTGTGGAAATCCGCTGCGCCAACCTAGCTCTGCATGCAGAATTCGAATCCTCGACCCGATAGGATATGTCTCGAATGCATTGGTTCGGTCCCTCCCAAAGGCAACGCACTCGACAACGCCAGTCCCATCAAAGACATGAAGACCAGAGATAGAGAAAGGCCTCCCATTGACTCCAACACCAACGTGATGATTGCGATGGACGATCAGTCCTTGTACGCTCGCCCTTGTAGGGAGCAGGCCGATAGGAGTACAAGTGACTGATGTGTTCTCCTCAATGATCCGAGATCTACCATCAAGATACAGACGCGGGCGTCCCTTCCATTGACCGATTGCTGCATCGACCAATATGACGCGCCCCTCCATCGAACGGACTGATTCACAAGCATCTGTCTCAGTCTCTTCGACAAGAATCGACGCACCCCCATCAATTCCAATCACTCCACCATGAATCTGATCACCATAAGGATTCATGAATGGGCCCCAGATGCTGAGAACTTCACCGCTGACATTGACACGTGATGGGAGTTCATCGATCGAGATGCATGGCTGTTCGACTTTGAGCATCGGCTTCAATTGGGACCACGTCTCAGGTGCATCTGGCCAAATATTCAGCAGATCAGTGGACCTTTCATCATCAGTTCGAGCATCACAAGCCCACGAAACCGAACAGGATTGACAGGACAATGGAGTGGAATCGTCAATCTGTTTGACGTAGCCACCTGGCTCACATGATGGCAGAGGTGATGGTTCGGCAGGGGGAAGACTGGATCGATCTATACGAAGCATCTCATCGTGGATTAATTTCAATTCGTTCTGGTCAATCGCTGCATGCTCATCTCCAAGACGACTTCTGTGGGGGCCATCAAGGAACCAAGCTTCTGCCCGATCGGCAGCAGGCGAGGTGGCTTCATCTTTCAAAGAGTTCCATAACCACACATAGAACGATAGCTGTCTCCACACTGAAGCGCTCCAAGGACTTGTTCCAGCGCTGGCTTTCAGATCAACGATGCACGTCGAACCAGTCCACCTGAAGGCGAGGTCGAGTTCACCTGTAGCCCAGCGTTCTGGATGAATCAGACGCTGAGGAACATCAATTCTGGGATCCTTTCCCCATGGACGGGCAATCTCCAATGCAGCTCGGGCATCGAAATCACCTATCAGAGATGAAGGAACTCCTTTCTCGGGTGAACGATATGATGCCCACGGTTCCTCTTCCCAGCACGGTGATGGTATTGAGTGAGGAGATCCTGTTGCCAGCCATTTATCACAATCAGGGCCACCATCTGCATCAAGGCAATCCTGAACCTCCTCGAGCAGAAGATCAATACCCCCACGCAACATCCGGCGCAGCCGTTTACCATCCACAACATCCCAAGATGTATCAGTGCGATGTGGAGTTGATTCCCAACGAACTGCCCCCATTCGTTGCATCTCTGCAACTACATCGTTGAGCGAACTATAGTACCAGGTGCGCAGGTCATCAATGCTCCAAGAGATTGCATCATCCACATCTGAATCAGGCTCCCAAGTCTCACCTGAGACATATTTCACCCAACGGTCAGGAGGACGGTCATCCGGCCGCGGCGGAGGGCGTTCCATGAACAGGCCCACCATCGCCTCCTCAACGATGTGACCAAGAATCATCGGAGGGCTGTACGGTCCACCGAGTCCAAGAGAACGAGTGAGCCCCCATTGTCGAGGGCATCTCTCCCAAGTATTGAGAGAACTGGCAGATATCCGCTGACGACTGCGATTCACTGGACTGCTGGATGATGGTGTGATGGGCACGATTATCAATCCGCGTAGAAGTATTCGCCCGCAGCTCGCTGCTCTCGGTCAAGACGGCTGCCCAACTTGTTCACTCTAGGCCGGTGACTGTCGTGATCACGTCGGAAGGTCACATCAGCAGCGGCAAGGAACCGATTCATGCCCTGGCGTAGCCGCATCGGGCCAACTGCAGCGCCGTCCAGACCACCCTGGCCTTCAAAGACAAGGAGCCGATCCGAGATCAGATCAATGAAATACACATCGTGATCGATGACAAGAGCGGCTCGCTCCATCGCTTCCATAGTGCGTCGAATCGCCCTAGATGCTTCCATACGGGCGTTTGCATCCAGATGTGCGGAGGGTTCATCGAGAACATACAGATCTGCATCGCGTGCAAGACAGACAGCGATGCTTACTGATTGGAGCTCGCCTCCAGACAAACCGTGAATCGAACGCTCAAGAAGAGATTCGATGCCTAGTGGACGAATGAC
>CAZMJD010000123.1:0-5498 GCA_964566385.1 uncultured Candidatus Poseidoniales archaeon
GATATATTCACCCATCACTTTGCCATGAACCGGATCATGATCGTATAATTGGGGGTTTGTGATGTATCTGATCATCATCTCTCCCCACGCCCTCACCCTGCTCTTTTCAGGCATCGACTTGAGAGTTTGACGTAGGGTTCTGTGTGTCGAGATGCAAGTTGAACAGCGCTTCTGCCCGGGTTCGTCACTAGCGTCACATAAGAGACAGAGCACTTCCATCCCCAGTTCAACCATGGCCTTCCGAGGTGACGCCATGCCTTGCCATCATCCTCTCATTCTTGTGTCCTCTCCTCTGCTGTATACCTTCACCCATGTGTTCAAACCTCATCGCATCGCGGTACGAATATGTCGGGTGGACGCGACCCTAGGGTTCGCATTCTCGAATCCGACGATCCCTTCACACGAAGCAACCCTCCTCCTCATGTTCGTACAGGCGGTTCACACCTTCACCGATTTATGGTGTTCCAAGAATTTCAACCGGCTCGTATGCACACAGGCAGACTTTGGCACTTCAGTGAGGTCGAACTTCGTCACCTTGCACTTGCTACTGGAGCATTTACTCTTGCTTTGGGTTTCATGTGGGCAAATGGATTGCAAGGCTTAGTTCAACTTGGCTTTCCACTATGGCTGGTTACAGTTCTCATCATGATGCCTCTCATGGCGATTGCAGTCGCCCCAGCCTTTGTTCTCCATGAGATAGGGCACAAGATCATCGCTCGGAAGAATGGTTGTTGGGCTGAATTCAGAGCAGACCCTGCAGGATTGCGTTTCGGAGTTCTCTTGGCCTTGCTTCTCGGGATTGTCTTCATGTCCCCGGGGGCGGTGATGGTAGCGGGGAATGTTGACCGTCGTCAGAATGGGCATATTGCCGTTGCTGGCCCAGTGGTGAATCTCATTCTCGTAGTCATTGGGGTGATTGTTGGAGCCATCGTTCTCGGGACAATCGGTGAAATATGGTGGGTGGTTCAAATCATTAGATCGTGGGTCTGGGCCAATGTCATTCTTGGGATGTTCAATATGCTTCCCTTTGGACCACTGGATGGTGTCAAGGTGAAGGAGTGGTCAGAACCTGTGTTCTACACTTTGATCTGTATCTTTGCAACCCCCCTTCTTTTTGGGTTGATGACAGGATCTGGAATCTATGGTCTGACGTTATGGTTGGCAGAATTCATTTGATTTCAATCATCAATCATGCAATGGATTTGATGCCCTGAGCCATTGGTAGATTAACTACAGTCGACAACGATTCGACTTCAGCCACGAGTTCGTGCACTTCGCTTGAATCAGGAAGAGGATATGAATCAATTTCGAGTGGCAAGGCGATTGAAGGACCAGGTATCCGATCTAGAACTTCTCCCAGACGAGCAGCTTGTTCAAGTGGTGTTCCTTTGATGCTGGCTCCTCTCCCTTCCAATCGTTTCTGGGTCCATTTCATCAGAACGCTCGCAAGTTCATTGAGGCGTAGCAATCCATCATTTCTCTCATCTTCATGATCATCTGAACCTTGATCGTCATCAAGTCGAAGTGCAAGACCGAACAATCGGTCCCAACGCATGTCACGGGGTGGATGTCCAATCTGTTCGGCTAACCAATCCTTTGCTGAACCATCACCATTCCATCCGATCAATTCTGCAAGTCGTTGAATGGATTTCCTTCCCCCCTCATTATTTCCCCCTCTGATATCTTTTTCAGTAGATTGAGGCGGTTCTTCGAGAACCTCATGATCTACCTCAAAAAATTCCCCCTCACCTTCTTCATCTTCGTGAGCAATAACTTCTGTTTCCTCTTCCTCTTGTTCTTCTTCGGCCACCACGGTTGCAATGTTCTCGAATTCGGATGTGTCCTCTCCTCCATCAATGAAATCATCAGCCCTAGATGCAGGGGTGATCCATGATGAAACGTCAAATTCTTCGATCTCATAACTCCCAGCCTGGAATGGATCCTCGACTTCGATGTATATCGGTCGCCAAGGTTCGAATTCAAATCCTCCACTTCCAGTCCCCTTCATCAATCGCTGTCTGAGGGCGGGTAACCCTTCGATGAGTGTCATCAGCCGATCTGGCCTCCTCAAATCAAGCAGTACTTGTTCAGCAAGGTCTGTATCACGTCCCCATGGCAGTATCCTCAATCGTTCGATGATTTCCTCATGTCGTTCCATTGCGCTGCGTATTGACGCTAACCTCTGTCCTGTCCTCATAGGGTCCCGCTTCAATTCTTCAAGCAATGAGGTTGTATCCCATCCTTCTTCCTCCCACACCTTCAACTCAAGCTCTGCGTGTTCTACCGCTACACGCAATCTTGGATGGAAAACAGCGGGAGAACGTACCACTTCACTCCCTTCTTCTTCTTCTTCTTCAATATCGGTCAGAACCCCCCCGCGTTCAATGACATGAATTGCTTTCTCAAGACGTTGCAACGTCCATCCTTCTGGGTTGATATCCCCTGGCCATGTTCCACTCTTCCTGAATTCAGCTACGGACATCAACAGCCGTCGTCTATACCGTTCATTCCTCTTTATCTGTGATTGAGTCCATTCCTCAGCTTCGAGAATGACGTCCAATCGTACGTCTGTGTACAGGAGATTTCGTAATTCCTCAGCATCTTCATCGCCATCAATTGAGACATCGACTTTGTCCAATGCCCGTATTGACTCCTGGGCTCGAACAATAAGAGCGTCATGGGAGGAGATATCACCGAGTGTTGCCTTTGGTGCACGTTCAACCCGTTCAAACCAATCATCGACTGCAAATCCATCTTCTTTCCACTGAGTGATGCTCTGTTTTCCTTCTGAGATACATTCCTCCATCTCCTTTTCGAGTCTGCTCACTCCTCGCTCCAACTCATCAGTTCGTTCAAGGTCATGGATGTAAGCTACAAGCGAATCACGTTCAAGTGACCATTCATCCCCAATAATTCTCAACCGCTCACCGATTGCGATGTGATCATCAATCAATTGCTTCAATTGCTTATTTTTTCCTTCCCATTCGATGAGATCCGCAGGTTTGACAGCATCTGGTGCCCAGAAAGCCCACCCTTCACTTTTGAGTGAAGTAATTGTTGTTTCAACTTCAGCGAGTCGGCTGGTTCGGTCTAGAATCACCTCGTTGAGTTCCTCTCTCATTTTTTCGAGGTCCTCATCCTTGCCAGACCGCTGTAATTCCCTCCTTTCTTTTTGAAACAGATCCACTAATGTCTGAGACCATGGGGAGAGTTTGATGTGGATTTCTTTGCTAAGAGTTGACCACTGCTCTTCTAGGTGTTGAAATCGTTCAAGTTCAATGGCTCTATCCCTCAAAGACCCATCACGTGAAGTGCTGACATCGAACCCCTTTCGTTCTAGAAGATCAGCCATAGCATCCATCCGCTCAAACCGTGAGGCTTGTTTTCGTTCAAGATCATCGATTCCTTTTTCCAACACGTCCGAAGCTTCTGGAGTCAGAAAGTGGTCGACAAGTGGCCGCGCATCATCGATCAGATTAGGATCGAGTGCATCGAATCGAATACATAGGTTGACCAATCGCTCCAATTTCCCGGCATCGATCCACCGTTGTCGAGAAGCTGCAGCAGGTGCGCCCCACGGCCTCCATCGCATCTCGAATCGATCGAGTTCAGCACGAACCTGATGAATCTCTTCGGGGTCCGTCAATGCATCTTCAAGATGGCTGAGCCGTTCACGGTGCTTTTCAGGAATGTCTTCAAGTCGTTGTCGTATGACTCCTGCCTCATTGAAGACCTGCTCGACTTGTAGTATCACTTCACTAGCCCGATCTGGTTGTTCTTCGATAGTAGCTCGTGTGGCATCCACATCCCACCCTTCTTTTCTCCAACCCTCTAGTCGTTCTAGCCACCACGGCTCTCTACCGGGGTCGCCTTCATCGGACACATATGCGCATGACCAAGGCCACACATGAACACCGCGATGGTTCACCTCTATTTCCTGAGGTTATGAGCAGCATTCGCGTACCCGAATTGCTATGTCTCAGACCTACTACGGACAGATATGACATCCGACGGACTTGAACCCGGTCATTCAGCCATCCCATTCGACCTTCCAAATGCAAATTCTTCTGTTGGGGGTGAACAAGTTTCTTTCGAATCAGTTGCTGGTGAGAACGGAACAATCGTTCTGTTCACTTGCAATCATTGCCCCTATGTTGTAGCATCAATGGAGAGAGTCACAAATCTTGCTGAGCAAGCGACAGGATTGGGAATTGGATTCGTGGCCATCAGCTCGAATGATGGCGTAAATTATCCAGAGGATCGCTGGGAGCGTATGCAGCAGATAGCGACTAAGGATGGATATGCGTGGCCATATCTGCATGATGAATCACAAGCCGTCGCAACCGCTTGGGGTGCTGAAAGAACCCCTGAGGTTTACTTATTGAATTCTGACAACGTCATTGTCTATCGTGGCCGAATCGATGATTCTCCACGTGATCCAAGAAATGTCACCACCTCGGATCTTTCCGATGCGATCAGCCAACTCGTCAATGATGAAGAAATCAAAAATCCAAGGACACAGAGCATTGGTTGCTCTGTGAAATGGAAGATGTGATTACGTATTCGTTTGCGGACCAATGAGGCGATCGATGGCAGATTGAGTCGTTTCTCCATCCCCTCCAAGATCGCTTCGATGTTGTTTCTGGTGCCAGAGCACGACTCCATCATGATCGATGATGATGTGGGTCGGCGTGCTTGTGACTTGCCAGGCATTCATCTGAGTCTGATTGAGGTCATCGAGGTAAAGTGAGCTATGCGCATCACCCGGTCTATTTGCACAGGATTGTGAATTTTGATAACACAATGAACCACTCAGTTTCCCTTGAAACCCCTTCACCTCATCTCGATCGGCTGTGAATTTTTCATTCCCCTCAAAATTGACTGCCAATATCACGATGTTCATCCGGCCCGCGTAATCAATCTCCCATTGACTGATGGTCGTACCATGGTTCCAACAATGTCCACAGTCGGTTGAAACGAAGATCAACATCGTCGGTATCGCTTCTCCAGTTCCGTTCTCCCATGACTCACAGAATTCGAAAGGTTTCCATGCATCTGCGCCAAGTGCATGCCCATCTGCAAGGATGTTCAACGATTTGTTCCCCTCCCATGGTCCAACATCCCGATCGGTTTCTACCGCACACGGATCATATGTCACGGGGTCTGTAGATCCATTATCTATGACTTCATCATTCGACAAAGATGTGGAAGTAACGGGTGCATAATCACCATCTGGCAGGACGTTTGGTAAATTGAATTCAGGGTTGGTGAGTAATGTGACAAGCTCAGGATCGGTCTCATTCAATGCCGCAGAGGTGCATGGTCTCCATTCGTGTTCAATCTCAGAACATCGTTGCGCCTGTGCTCCCAACATACTCGTCAATCCCCAGTATACGTATTCCGTGATCATGCATGCATAGGAGCATGTGTCATCATCATAGGTATACCACGCATCTTCTGGATAATTTCCTCCCGGAGGCAGTGCGCATTGGCCCCCT
>CAZMJD010000124.1:0-3352 GCA_964566385.1 uncultured Candidatus Poseidoniales archaeon
AGATGCAGGGTATAGAATCTCATTCAATCGCTTCTTCATGCTGGGATTCCCAATCATGCTGATGACACTGACGATTGCTAGCGCTTATTGTGTTGTGATGTACATCCTCCCATTCTCTCAGATTGTTCGGTTGGGAATCGTTGCTGCTGCATTTGTCATCACTGTCCTGATCGGCAGGTTCATCGGACCAGAGTCGATCACAAATGTCGAGTTGGATGAGCCTGTTGCTGAAGCAGAATGATCATGACTTTGAAGAGTGATCAGATCGCATCGTCTTTGGCTTTGGTCCCAGTGCAGTAGATTGCCCAACCAAACGCATTTGTCATGCCGAAATTGAACCAAGTTCTCTTCCGCACAATCATCGCAACGGCCATCAGCACCAAGTCAAGAGGAACCCTGAACCAATTCCTGACCGTTCCTACTTTACCGACGTTGAGATTGCAGTGTCTGCTGACGAATTCGTAAAGGCCCTGCTTGGTACATGGTCGAAGATGTGTCAAATCATCGAAGAAATTGTGAGGGCCTCCTTTGTGGCGTTGAATCCCAAAGGATGGCATGAACATGGTGGTCCAGTTCGGAGTCTCTACGAAGATCGATCCTCCTGGCTTCAGAATCCTGTGTATCTGGGGCCCCAATCGTATCGGATCCTCCAGATGTTCCATCACATGAGTGAACACAATCAGATCGAACATATCATCATCATAGGGCAAATCCTCTGTGTTGAGATCCACCCGCTGATACTCTAGATGTTCGGGAGCTTGGGAAGGGTCCAGAATGTCCACCCCATAGCCCTTGACATCGGGATGATAACGTTGCACCTGTAAGGTGTAAGGACCATGACCACAACCCAACTCTAACATCTTCTTCGGGTTCTTGAGTGAACGAAAGAAACGTGGACGCACCTCCGCAATCCGGGCCAATTTGTACAAGGCATCCTTATTCTCCTTCTTGGCCATGATGATTCCCACTTCACGGTTGCCATAAATGGATTGAGGTGAGAAAGATTCCTTAACGTTGGGAATCCAATTTCATCAACATCCATCAAATAACGAAAAAGGCCATCCCAATCATAGCATAGGTGGACAGAAGCAGAGCGCCTTCCAACCAGTTGGAAGACCCATCTTGGATGATGATAGTGGCGACAAGAACGCCTACAAGGCAAGCCATCGTTGGAAAGACGCCGAAATCCAGCGTCATATCAACACCCATGCCAGCACCGAGAAGCACCGCGAGAGGGGCTACGAAAAGAGCAATCTGGACTGTCGAGCCAAGGGCAATGGCGACGCTGAGATCCATCTTATCTTTACCTGCCACGGTTACCGCAGTGAAGTGCTCAGCAGCGTTACCGAATAGAGGCACGAGGATGACGCCGATGAACAGGGCAGGCAGATGAAGCGAATCGCCGGCGGCAGCGATGGAATGCACGAGAATCTCAGCCATCCAAGCCACAAGTACTGTGGAAGTGAGAAGAATGACAATCGCTGCCTTGACACTCATCTCTGGTGTCTCATGACTATGACCTGTCTCCTCGCCTGCAAATAAGTGAGAATGGGTCTTGAGGACGAAAAGAAGCGACAGCACATAGACAAAGAGCATTGCAACTGCTACTCCTATCGATATCTGCATGAGGTCATGCATATCTATCGAGGATCCTTTCTCAAGGCGATGGGCTATGTTGACGAAGGCGGGGATAGAGATACCAACGACTGCAAGTATCAGAAGGCCGGAATTAGACGAGGCTGTCGCCAGACTGAACCGCTGACGCTTGTGCTTGAGCCCACCCCACAAGAATGCGAGGCCCATTACGAGCAACATGTTTCCGAGCATCGAGCCCACGAGCGATGCTTGAACGAGCAAGACCATGTCGGCTGCACCCGCCCCATCACCATTAGCAAGATAATTGGCTGCTGTGAAGATGGCGATGACGACTATGATGATTTCAACCGCGTTTCCCAGAGTCGCATTGAGAAGACCTCCGATGGTCTCACCTGTTCGCAGAGCCAATTCCTCGGTACCATGACCAAGGAGCAGGGCGAGAGGCATGATGGCGACCATCGATGCGATGAAAGCAATGGTTGTGGAATGTGTCGCATCGGCGATGACCGCCACTGGTAGAGCGAGTACAAGCCAATTGAGTGGGTGGTGATCTGGTCGCAGAGCACCCAGAAGTCCATCTAACCCTTCCAATCTGGACTCGGACTCAGTGCTATTCTCCATGAATCTCTGAACTCAGCTTTGGATTTGGGCCTACCGATGGAGAATGTCACGCGAAGTGTTTTCTGACATTTGCTACTCAGCAACAACCAGTCTCACGCAGAGGTGCAGAAACGAAAGAAACTCGGTCGACATCCTTGGTATTCTTCAGCCTCTCAACGATATCATTGATAGAACCGGCTTCACCCATGATTTGCATGGTGTCTACGCAAGTATGACTCTCGGTCAAACAGTTGTGATTATAGGAATAGACTTGTATTGAATGAGAGTGTCTGATATCGAGGATCTTACTCTCCACCCCGTGCTGGTAGAATATCACAAGGACTCCCTCAGTAACAGAGTCTGCGTCCATCGTACTCAGGTCACCACCACGATTGACATCAGCGAAGTGCAGACTTGCATCTCTGAGAAACATACTTCTGTTCTTGTAGCCTGAATCCTCAATCATTAAGTCAAGTCTGCGAGCGAATTCCTTGTCACTACTGAACGAAATTACTCTGCTCATGACAATCCTAGTTCTACATAATTAATAATATTTTTTAAATATGTATTAGGGGACAACATAGTATGGACGCAAGCCTGATTGCATTTGCAGCAGCAACACTGATCATCGGCCTGGTATGTGGTTTAGCACCGATTTTTTCAGGGATTAAAGACGACAATAATAGATTGAAACAACTGACTGGAATCGCTGCTGGCATTATTATTGCTTCAGCGATGTTGGTCGTAATTCCTGAAGGATACGAGTTAGCCATGACCGATGAGCATGCCGATGATGATGCTCTAGCCGGATCTACTGCTTTGGTAATATTAGAGTGGCAACACGGCGATATCAATGCAACTGATGCTATCGAGGAGATTGAAGGGCTACTAGGTGGACATGAAGGGCATGACCATGATGAACATAAAGAAAGTGAGGGTGGAACTTGTCATGACACGGGAACGCACCAGAATACCGAGCACGACAATCAGGAAGACTGCGAGTCAGCAGGATATATGTGGATAGAAGAAGGGGGGCATGGGCATGATTCAGAATACAGTTTATCAAATTCTATCGGAGACGTAATTGAAGAGATTGAAGATGGAGACATCAATGCTACCACGGGAATTCTGGAAATTGAAGAATTAATTTCGTCTC
>CAZMJD010000124.1:3362-4152 GCA_964566385.1 uncultured Candidatus Poseidoniales archaeon
ACATGCAAGTGGAATTCTGATGGGGGGTGCAATTATTGCCGGATTCCTTCTGATGTTTATTCTAGAGGGTTCAGGAATAGGTCACGCAGTACATGAAGAACATCACGGCCATGAGCATAGCCACGGACACGGCCATGTGCACCACGCGGCTGTAGGGGGATTATTGGTGTTCGGCTTCACATTGCATGCAGCCACCGACGGGGTTGCAATTGGTGCGGCTTCGGCAACGGGAGATTTTGCTTTGACTCTGACAGTATTGCTTGCAGTTTTGATTCACAAAGGGCCCGCAGCATTCAGTTTGGGTGTCTTCTCAATGCATGAAAGAGAAGAGAGAAAGAACTCGATTCGAGACGTTGTCATATTTTCGTTGGCCACACCTGTAATGATTATCATCGCAGGTCTAGCCCTTGCAGGACTTGAAACGCACATGATTGGACTTGCAATGCTATTCTCTGCAGGGACGTTCCTGTATGTGGCAACAGTCGATACTCTTCCAGATATCCACAATCCAGAAACAGGAAAGAAAGCGATGATCAACCTGCTGATTGGTGTTGCGATTTTTGCTATATTGCTGCTAATTGCAAATTCGCTAGACATCGGCCATGTTCATTGAGAATCAAAACAGTAGCCATGCTTTACGACCCCTGAACCTTGAAGCATCGCAACTCAGAACTGTGTAGGCGTGGTAGTTGATTTGTCTAAGATGTAACTAATCGCTCATAAAATAGGGGCCTCCAGAAGAACACCAAGAAAAGGAATAACTAACTGATGGTGCTATGAAAATCATGGG
>CAZMJD010000124.1:4162-5462 GCA_964566385.1 uncultured Candidatus Poseidoniales archaeon
AACACCATTAATAGGAATATGAAACTGTTGTTCAATTTATAATCTGGGGCCCACGCTGCTGTTGCCGCGACTCCCATCGACCTCAAATGACATGCTCTCTTCAGGAGGTGAGGTACGAGAAAGTTCACCCGAAGACGTTCTCGTCTCGGTGCAAACATGCTGCCAGTCCTCATCGAAAAGTTCTGGTCCCTCCTGTGCAATCCAGAGACGTAGTTGAATGGTCTGTTCGATCTCAAGATCCATCTCCTTGCGTTTGGCCTGTACATGTCGAGTAATGTCGCGAGCAAGACCCTTGGAGAGCAATTCAGGAGTGATTGACATGTCAAGGACCAGGCTGATGTCCAGCGCCGCATCATCATCACCGACAGTGATTGTTGCAGCCGCATATCCTTCCTTTTCGACACGGCGTAGATCGACATCCTCGTCGGATATGATGTAACCCTCGATCTCAGCACCACCTGAAGTGATCATGTCCCAGAGAGATTCTGGGTCTGCTGCCTCAATTGCTGCTTTGACCTTGGGCAGATCTGCACGGCACTTGCGTCCCAATGCTTTGTTATCTGGAATCAGCTCAATTCTCTGGAAGCGATCGAGGTCGTCCTCTGTGGATACAATCTCTACGTTAAGCTCCTCAGCCAGAATCTCATGGAATTGTGCAAGGTCAGGTCCACCAACGATCCAACCCTCGCGACATGGGAGACGTTGGCGACGGTCTGAATCTATGCGCACACGACGACCTGTCTCAGCAAGTCGGCGGACGACCTCCATCGTGTTCTCAAGAGGAGAGTCCTGTGGCGGTAACGAATGGTCGACCAATGCGGAACCAACTGGCCAGTCTGCAAGATGGACTGAGCTGCCTGTAAGGTTTCGGTGAATGGTATCGGACATGAATGGAGCTACAGGAGCCATCAGACGACACACCATCAAGAGAGCCTCGTGCAAAGTGTGCTGGCAAGCCCGCTTGTCAGAATTATCACTCTCATCCCATAACCTCCTACGTGAGCGCCGTACGTACCAATTTGACAGATCGTTCACAACAAAGGCCTCAAGGTCCCTGCATGCCTTGTGGAAATCCCATTCCTCAAATTGCCGATGGAACTTCATGGCCATTGTCGACAAACGTGAAAGTATCCAACGATCGAGAGGACTACGTTCTGTGATATCTGAAATGTTGGCTGGGTCATCAGCATCGAATCCATCTAGGACGGCATAATCTGCATGGAAGCGGTAGACGTTCCACAACGTCAAGAACATCTTGCCATAAGACTCACGCACGCCATTCGGATCGAAATTTGTAGGC
>CAZMJD010000125.1:0-5435 GCA_964566385.1 uncultured Candidatus Poseidoniales archaeon
TCAGATGTGAATGACATTCCTCGGAATCGATTGACGGTGATTCCAAGAGCCGAGGAGAGAATGTCCATCGACGCAGGGCCCTGTAGAGCCAAGATGGCAGTGGAATTTGATAACTGATGGAAGCGAACGTCGCCCCTCCCTTCAAGGCACTTTAGGAACCATTGTTCCATCGGGACCACCATGCTGGCGTTCGGCACTCCAAGAATACAGCGGCCTTGATCGTCGATTTGAGCAAGACCACTTCGGGCGACCTCATCACATGTCGTCACTGCGAAGATCATGTCGTCAATGATGAAGCCATTCTCATCACAGAAGTGGGTGTAAGCACATCGGCCTTCCTCGATCGAGGACACGTTCTGAGTCGCCATCCCATCGAATGCATCAATCGCACCAGGTCCTGTTAGGAGGATACAGCCCATGTGGGCAACATCGAACAGGCCTGCTGCAGAACGTGTAGCAAGATGTTCATCGGTGATCGACGTATAGCGGATAGGTAACTCAAAACCATGGAAATCTACAATCGTAGCGCCTGCGGCTACATGGAGATCATAGCATGCGGTCCTGACGGGAGCCGAGGAACTCATACCATGCGACTCGAACCATCCTCCATGAAGGAGACGGTGTGCCGCTGTCACCAGACTCCACTCTTAGAATGGGATGAGCCAGCCGCTGCACATCCACTTCTCGTTCTCGATTCTGATGAGCCAGTGTATATCCATGATTTCAGACAAACACCGACTGACCCGATGCCTCAGACATATCGATTCGGACTTGGTTGCTGGAACGAAGAACGACCCGGAATGTACGTGACCGAATTGTTCGATGATGGCAGGAGTCGACATATCGGACTCGACTTAGGGGGAGCCGCAGGAACATGGTGCCATGCCCCAGTCCCGGCAACTATCCATTCTAAAGGAATCGAAGAAGACGAGGGAGGGTATGGAGGGTGGTTGACTCTGCGTATTGAACGCGAGGAGGGGCCATTCTGGCTCCTTCTTGGCCACCTCATGCACGAGGACGTCAACACCCTTCGCGTCGGGATGAATGTCGAGGCAGGTGCACGGTTAGCTCGATTTGGAAATGAACATGAGAATGGAGGATGGCCACCTCATGTCCACGTGCAGGTCAGTCTCAAGGACCCTGGAACAACAAAAGCCATGCCAGGGGTCGTTCGACCCGATCAAGCCAGCGAGGCAATCATCATTCACCCAAATCCAATTCTCTTGGTCGGTGAACCCTTCACATCAGCGTGTGGACGCAAAATTAAACAGAAGAAGGCGGAAGAAAGTGAACAAGTGAGAGACCATGAATGAGGTCTTAGCATATCTTCTGCTGATTCTGACGCTTGGGTTGTTCGGCTGGTTAGGATACAGGTCGGGTTCTGAAAGAACGATAGGAGATGATGAATATCTCTCCGCACGCAGAAGTCAGAGCTGGTTGCGCATCGGATTGAGCCTGTTTGCCTCAGGCATGGGTATCTGGATCCTGTTCGGACCGTCTGAGGTCGGTTACTACGGCGGTTTCTGGGATGTTATGGGCTATGCCGTCGCCGCTGCAACTCCTTTCCTGCTGCTAGCCTTCATCGGTCCTCTGATTATAGAGAAGCTCCCCGATGGGGTCACTCTCGCGGACTATGTACGTATGCGGATTGGTCGCCCGATGCAGATCTACGTCGGCATCATCTCGGTGCTCTACATGTTCACATTCCTATTCGCAGAATTCACAGCAATCGGAAAAGCAATGTCAATCCTTTCAGGGATGAATCCTCTTGTTCCAATGTTCGCCGTCGCAGTCGTGACAGCCGCGTATACTGCATATGGAGGTCTTCCGGCATCGCTACAGACGGATAGGTGGCAGGCATGGATGATCATCGTATTCGCAACGGCACTCCTCCTCTTGGTCTTCGCAGCAGACATTGGAACTCTGATTGCTGAGGCAAAGGCGGTCAACCCAGAGGATGAATGGAGCATCGGTAGCATGACCCACATGGGTACCTTCACTTCCGGACTTGCCCTTGTCGTTGCCATCACTTCAGCAGAGATGTTCTCTCAAGGAAACTGGCAGAGAGCCTATGCATCCGAGAATGAAGGGGCACTGAAACGTGGTTCATTCCTTGCTGCGGGATTGGTATTCCCACTGGTCCTAGTGATGGGGATTCTTGGAACAGTAGTTGCCGGAAGAGGGAATCCAATGTTCGGAGATGTATACGACCCTTCAGCAGCGTTCTTCATTCTGATCTCAGAAGCTGGCGTGATCATCATTGCAGCCTTCATCGTACTCGTCGTCGCTCTGGTCTGCTCAAGTGCTGACACATTACAGAATGCAATTGTGGCCTCGGTCTCACGGGATCTGGCAGACGGGCGCATGAATCTCGAACATGCTCGCTTCGCTACAATTGCACTGATTCCCATCGCAATCTGGCTTGCCACAGGACCATCCATCGGCAGGTTTTCGGTCAACGCAACAAGTGTATTCGCCATCTTTCTGTTCGCAGATCTGCTAGCAACGGCGACTGTAGCTCCCATTCTGTTGACCCTGTGGGACAGGGTGTCCTCGCAGGGCGCGCTGATCGGAGCTGTCGCCGGTCTGCTATCTGTCGTCTTCTATGGAGCAGTTACTGCAGACTTTGCATCTGGAATCTCCTATCTCTTTTCACCAACCACAAAAGGAGGACTTGCGAACCTGAGCGTGTTCCTGTCAGCTCTGATAGGTTCGATTGTCGTGACCATCGGTGCATCATACATTCTGACCGATACGTCCACCCCTGAAGAGGAGTAAGAACTGCTCATGCTCCGAACCAGAACAGCAACAGAGCCTTGTGCATGCACACATTCTGATATCCATGGAAGGGGCACGGTTCACGCCTCTACGACCGTTCAAACCACTCGTTGAGCGGTTGGACGCCACTGCTGAAGCACACCCTCAGCGGATCAACCTCTGGCTCGGACTGTGCACAATAGTGGTCATGTCGATCATCTACTACTGTACGAATCGCTTGGCGATGTGGCATGGAATGACCTGGTCTATTCCAATCATCGACCTGATTGATGGACGTTTTCTATGGAAGTGGAGTATCATCCCATATGCTGCATTCTATCCGATACTCATCTGGTCCTTGATCAGACCCTGTCGAAATGCAGAGATCAGCAAAGACCGCCTCACTGTATTCGAAGGAGTATGGACCTTGGTCATGTGGTCCAACCTCATCTTCCTCCTCGCTCCAAATACCGTCCCCATCGCCGATCTGGTCGATACGACCTGGAAAAATGAAGGTGGACTGACCGGATGGCTGTGGCTGGCACTGAATCAAGCAGATGAGCCATCCAACGGTTTCCCTTCCCTTCATGTTTCAATCATGATATTTCTCGCCATCGAAATGAGCACACGCTTCAAGCCACGTTCAGCCCCTGTCATCCTGATGTGGCTTACAACGACAATCATCGTTCTATCGACATTGACCACAGGTCAACATCAAGTCCTGGACCTTGCCGGTGGAATCGCCCTTGCTATGATAGCCGCGAGGTCGATATTGACCAGCGAGGACACTATAGAGTCCAGTGGAAGCATAGGGGGCAAACGAGGCTTAGAGGCACCGTAAGAGGGAGAGAAACACTATATTCCCATGCTTGCAGGTATTTTGAATGGCCGCTGCAGACCGGAAGCGCGGCTCCTCCTCCGCGAGGAAAGCGACGGACATCAGGCGCATTCAATTCACAGGCGGGTCGACCTACATCGTCAGCCTCCCAAAGAACTGGGTGAAAAGTCACGGCCTGCAACCCAAAGATACTGTCAGTATACAGTGGAAGGATGATGGAGAGCTCGCTATCCGGCCAACTGATGTCTTGGACACAACTCAGCGCAAGGTGCTCGAAATCGATGTGAGCGAGTTGCCCAAACGCTCTCTGATGGACCATCTGGTCGGTGCATATGTAGCAGGATGTGAGCGAATTGTTCTGAGCAGCAGCAAGAAGATTCCACGGCGGGTACGAAAGGCACTACGAGAACTGCTCAGAATCACGAAGGGGCTTGAAGTGATCACAGAAGAAGAAGAGTCCATCATCATCGCTTCGATGCTCAAGCCTAGTGAGATACCGCTCAGAGTCTCGATCAATCGGATGTATCTTCAGATTTCCAGCCTCCTGGGAGATCTGATGAATGTTCTTGGAGGAGGAGATGAAGAATTGCTCGAGGAATCAGAAGACATCGAAGGAGAAATCGATGGGTTACGATTGCTCATCGACCGACAAGTCGGTTTGTCCCTTGAGTATTCAACAGTCTCACATGCTATCGGATTAACACGGAGGGTCGCCAATGAACATGCACATATCGCGCGCTCGCTCGAACGCATGGGAGATCACATCTACAAGATATGCGCACTGGTTCGAGATGGCCATGGACCAAGAAAAATGGATGAGTCAGAACTTCCACTGAACTCAGTCAAACCGTTCATGCAAGCATTCCGCGATCTCATAGAAAGTGTTCGAAGACCTGATCCCGATAAGATAGGACTCGCCCGCGTCGCACTTGAGAAAGAGGTGAACAGTCTCAGTGACTATGAAGAAGAACTACTCACCTCTGAAGATGAAGATCCTGACAAGTTGTTCCATTATCGCCTAGCAGAGGCGTTTCGACGATCATGCGGATATGGGATTGATATTGCGGAGTCGCTCATCAACATCCACTGTCACAGCAGCAGTTTTCTGAGTGCGGATGATGAGTGATTCGTCTTTATACCCCAACAATTTCACAACCGGCGAGGACTCGTGGTCTAGGGGCTATGACGTCGCCTTCACACGGCGAAGATCGGCGGTTCAAATCCGCCCGAGTCCATCGATAACCTATGTCTCGTCGCGAGAGAGATGATCACTGCCAGATGACCCATTCTCCCGTGGACACATCACGATAGTACCACGTACCCGACTGAGCCGGCCACTCGATGTACTCGTAGCCATCATTGGCGACCTCGCCGACCTGTTCACGGCCGGGATGATGGGCGACCTGCTGCACCTGCTGCTGAGCACCCCACTGAGCCTGTTGGTGAGGCTGCTGAGCGCCCCACTGGTCCTGTTGCTGAGGTTGCTGAGCACCCCACTGGTCCTGTTGTTGAGGCTGTTGAGCACCCCACTGGTCCTGTTGCATCTGTGGAGCTGGTTGCTCCTCGATGAATCCCTCCTCATCGGAGCGTCCTGACAACAGGACGAAAGCACCCAGACTGATTACGACAAGGACGATCATGCCGATCATCAGGGTCCAGGACATCCCTCCCCTCTCATCCTGGGAAGCTTCGAGATCCTGTGAAGCGGCACCTGTTCCATTGGTATCGTTGGCATCCGTGGAGTTGTTCAGTGGTGAGGAATCATTCAGATCACTGGGTTGGCTAGGCCACGTGAGTGTGAGATTCGCCTCAGCTGAAGCTCCTTCGATCTCAACAGAGG
>CAZMJD010000126.1:0-5393 GCA_964566385.1 uncultured Candidatus Poseidoniales archaeon
GTCTGAAGGTGGTTCAAGGTCCTCCCAACTTCCGGTGTCCGTCCCCTCATCAGATGTGTCCTCGACGACATCCTGATCGTCGATGGAGTCATCTTCTAGTATCTCATCCTCATTAGTTGATTCTTCATTATCACCATATTCGACAGTGATCGATTGCCAGTCATCGACCTCATCATCCAGCATCGGACGCATTGAAGCCACGTCTTCAAGGTCGAGTGGTGGTCGTTCGCGTTCAGTGAGCTGCAATGACTCGAATGAGAGTCTTCCTGAACGCTGGAAGGACCACAACCTTCCAGGTGGATCTTCTCCGGTCAGACCCGTAGCATCCATCGATTCGATGAGTCCTTCCAAGGCGGTAACAGTGTCATCGAGTGCGGATTCTCCTTTGTCCACCTGATCGACTCCGATGTAGATGTTGTCAAGAGCCTCTTGCACCAATGTTCGAACACGTCTTGCTAGTACAGGTAGAGCCTGTGGGCGATGCATCGCTGCTTCCAGCGGTCGCAGCACCTCTTGATTGACGCCAAGACCCGAGAGCTCGGTGAGCACGGAATTCAATCTGCGTAGCATTGTGATGGCTTGATCGAATTCCTCTAACATATGTTCGAGTTCAAGAACGACGAACTGCACACATTCACCTAGCCTGTTCTGCAATCGTTGTTGTACAGACCAACGTGTCAGCCCTCGTACAGCACTTGCGGTTTCGGGAGATTGGGATTCGAGTAGGTCGACGACCTCTCTGGCCAATAGGTTCCTTGGTGTCTTAGCAACCTCATCGACTGTTGCTTGAATGATCTGCAGGCCGCGGTCAACAGCACGATCTAGGAGCAGGATACTGTAACCTCGTCCATCCAATGCTTCGATCCTCTGTAGCAATGGTGCGAGTTCAGTGAATCCTTGGTCCCCGCCGAGCAGTGCTTGTCCGAGTGGCTCCTCCATCAGCCTCTGCCTGAGTCGGTCTGCCTCTGCTAAGTCCTGCTTTGCCTGCTCGTGAGCATCGGTGAGTTCCTCGCTCTGTGCTACAAGTGACCTCAATTCAGCTCTCTCGCGTGAGCGCCGAGCCTCAAGATCACCGATTTCTCGAAGGATGCCGCGGCGCTGCTCGAGTAATTCACGCAACTCGTTCTGCAAATGTGCTTGCCGTACTTCGAGATCCTTGTTGTTCTGTCTTCCTTCCTCTTCTCGCCGTCGCTGGGCTCGCAATTCTGCCTCGACATTGTTGAGTTCGTGGCGTGCCACTTCAGACCGAGCGTTGATCTCCTCTAGTTCTGCAGATGCGATTCTAAGGCGTTGTCGTGCAGATTCGGTCTGCTCACTCAGTACGATCTTCATTCGCTCAGCAGCTTCATTCTCAATCTGAGTCTCGCTCAATGAAGCCTCGGCCTGAGCCAGATTCGCTTTGGTCTCAGCCTCATCCTTGGCTAGTCGTTCAATCACGCTGCGCATGTCATCAAGACTGTCTGAACCTGACAGTGCACGTGCCAGCTCCTCTGCGCGTTCGCTGACGGCGACTTCAAGTTCGGCCACTCGGCGTGTGAGGCGTTCAGCACGCCTCTGTGAATCAGTTTCTGATCGTCGGGCGCTCGCCATCTCACTTCGCGTTTCTTCAATCTCTTGTTCGAGACCCGAGGCTCGTTCCTTGACACGCTCAAGTTCAGCGTTGGTCTCGTCTCGTTCCACTCGCACGCGACTGAGACTTGTGCTTGATTCCTCAAGACGTCGCTCATTACGTGCCAATTTCCGCTCAAGGTCGTCCACCTCTCCTTCTGCAATACGTGCCCTCTCAGCATCTGGTATGCCCAGTTGTGTGGCCTCTCCATCATCACCGACAGGAGTGAGGACAGGCCTTTCGACGGATTCACTGATCGACCACTTGGATCTATGCCGGTCGAGCATAGCAAGTCCGAGATCGAAACCAAGCAGACCTTCGAGTTTACTTCGCCGTAGTTTTGCTTTGTCATCTCGACGTGTTCTCGTTGAAGGTAGAGTCTCGATGAATCGCTCAAGGGACCAATCAGCAGTTGATTCTGCGACCACGGCGAGTCTTGGGACTGCCTCGATGCGTTCGAGCCTGAGGGTGTGGGACGCAGCCGTCATACTCTGCAGCCCATCTTCGATGCCATCGGCCCCATGCATGCCGATTGGTCGACCGCCTCGTAGCAGTAATGAGACACGTTTATCCTCTGGTGAAACTGAGATGATCGCGCCACTGAGATTGATCTCCATGGCTTCTTCTATTTGTCGAATGATGCCCTCAACACTCGCTTTTCGATCACTGATCAGGGTGCCTTCGGGTAATGACTCTAAGGTCACAAGGTCCTCGACGGGTGCGGGAACTCTACGTACGAGGTCGACAGCATTTCTCAGGGCTGCTTCGGCGTCCATACCTGGGCCAGTCCAGATGGCGACTGCTGCATTGTCGTGGCGTGCAACAGTCAATCTCCCATCTCCTTCCATCATTTGGATCACTGGTGAGATCGGTTGCTCCCGTTCGGTAGCTGATGTTTCAAGAGCCTCAAGCAGTGATTGTAGATGCGCAGCTTCAATCTCAGCATCACGTGGAATATCCCCTCCAGAATTGATCAGAATACCGTTCTCAAGTGCTAAGGCACCTTGTATGGCGGGCCTTGAAGCGAGTTCGGTGACCAATGCTGAGAGGTCTCGTACCGTTCCAAAATCGACTGCTATAGCATCGACGATCAGTCCTTTGAGCATGTCTCGATTGATGATCGCTTCAGGTAGGCGCTGCAGTACACGCTCGGTTTGTTCTTGAGTCCAAGTCACTGCTCGAGCCCCTATGGACTCCCCCTTGGCGAGGTAATTTAATCGCCGCAGTGCTCTCTCGCCGACGAAATACTCTGCCTCTTCGTCACCTTGAGCGAGAGCTGCTACTCCTCTCCCATCCGCAACGATTCTCTGCCCGACAATTGTCTTGCCTGAATCTTTCGTGTACGTCACAGCGCCATAATCGAAAGGAAACTGTGTGACCCCAAGGGTCACGTCTTCTTTCCGCGATACGGGAGGACCACCGGGCAATGGAAACATGTCTTTCGTCCTCAGTATACCTCATTCAGGATATCACGTGCTCGGTCCAAGTGATGAACAATCATACCCACTGGAAGGTGGACCTCACTTGTGGTTTGTACGAGATGTCCGCTTTCAAGCCAAGCCCACGTCGTGCGGCGGTCTCGCTGCTCGATCCAAGCATGATCTGGTGATCCAAGATCGAACTCCCCTCCTACCCTCTCAATTAGTGAAAATAGGGCAGCGTCCTCGCCCCGCCGCCCTGGGTCGATCACCCGGGCCCTGCGGACCCCTTCGATCCTCTGGAGCGAATGCTCGACCTGCTCTCGCATGTGTATTCTCAACAGGTGCCCTCGGCGGGATGAAGAACCTTCGCCTCCGCATGGTGTATTCTTCCCCTTCTTGATAGACTGAAGAAGGCGCCGAGGGGGGAGTCTCAAAGACTCGACTCCAATCGGCTCCACGTGAGCATCGAAGTCATGGGCTGTGACCGCTGCCAACAGCCAGCGGTTCTTCACCAACCGTGGTCAGGCCTTCATCTATGCCGGAGTCACCTTGCTCAATCAGTACGCCGGCGGGTCGGTAAGGAACTTCGCCGGCAGCTCACATTACCGCGTGAGGGTGGAACCTTACTTGTAGCGGTGAGTGGTGGCAAGGATTCCGCTGTTCTTCTTCACGAATTGTACCATCTGCTCGGACCACGCAGAAATCTTCAGATCGTTGCAGTATTGGTCGATGAAGGCATCGATGGGTATCGCCCCCCTTCACAGCTCTGTGCTCAGGAACTTTGTGACCGTCTAGGTATCGAACTTCGCATCGCTAGGATGGTGGATGATCTTGGCCGCCCGATGGATGAGGCGGTGAGTGAAGCAGATGCTGTTGGTACCCGACTTGGACCCTGTTCCTTCTGTGGAGTGTTCCGCCGCAGGGGAATCGAGCGTGTGGCTCAGGAAGTCAATGCGTTCGCAGTTGCCCTTGGACACAATCTCGATGACACTGCTCAGACAGTCTTGATGAATTTTCAGAAGGGCGACATAGACCGCATGCTACGTATGGCACCACATACAAATCGGATCGTTGATGGTTTGATCCCGAGAATACTTCCATTACGGATGGTGACTGAATTGGAAGCACTTCTTGTCGCAAGAGAGCATGACCTTCCGATGCATCATGATGATTGTCCGTACGCTGAGCGTGGGCTTCGTAAACAGATGCGTGATGTTGTCGCTGCGATGGAGGCCGCCACGCCTGGAACTAGGCATGGATTACTCGCCTCGGCTGATGCCATCAGAGAACAATTTCCAGTATCTGGTGGAGGCGTCAGTGCTCAATCCTGTACTGAATGTGGGGCACCGACATCAGGCTCTTCCTGTATGCCTTGCACGATGCGCCGAATCCTTGACGAAGGGGCTTCAGGTGACGGCGTCGATCAAATCATCGACGGGCTGGATTCGCTCGCAGTAGAAGCAGCGGATGAGGACAGGTGATTTGGTCACAACTTTCAGTTTGGGACGTATATGCTCGCTCGCGGAATTAGAGATGCAATTGCTAGACATGCAGGGCATGACCCCTAGGAATTCATCAGGCATGGTCACTCGCCGCTTCTCTGAGAGGCCGAAATTTCGAATGATGGATACAGATGCTTGGCCTGCGATCAATGCAAGGCGATCGAGTTCCATCTGATCGAGTTCACGATCTTCGATCTTGATCATGTCCTTTTGTCCATGTTTGGAGGACGAGACGTTCATCACGAGGCTGACAGGTGTGTGTGTCTGAGGACCTACCCCTAGCATGCTTAGAACAAGCAGGGCTCGTCCTGCTGGGATGTGGTCAATCACAGTTCCATCTCGAATCGCAGCAACCCTGCGGACACTCTCACTCATGCCAGCACCTCTGGCTCTATACCGAGCAATGTGCATAGGAGTGCCATCCGGACCTTGACTCCGTTAGCAGATTGTTCGAAATAACGTGCGTGCCGAGTCGAATCAATCGATTGTTCGATCTCATCCACGCGTGGGAGTGGATGCATCACGATCAGGTCGGGTCGTACATCGTCAAGATCCTTAGCCATCAAGCGGAAGGTTCCAGCAACTCGGTCGTATTCGTCATCATCAGGGAACCTCTCACGCTGTATTCTG
The DNA here is from genome assembly GCA_964566385.1 of uncultured Candidatus Poseidoniales archaeon. GTDB lineage: Archaea > Thermoplasmatota > Poseidoniia > Poseidoniales > CAYMED01 > CAYMED01. The sequence goes on from CAZMJD010000126.1 coordinate 5,163, forward strand.
GTCATGTAGACCACGTCAGCTTCTCGGACAGCCTCGGATAATTCGGGGACATGTTCGACACTTGAGCCACGGTTCTGGATATCGATGATCACTTCGTCAGGCATGGATAAACTTGCAGGGGAAGACAGAATGATGCGCGCCCCGAATCGAGAGAGCGCCCGTGCTAGGCTGTGTACAGTTCGCCCATATCTCAGATCACCTGCGATTACGATATCAACATCCAATCGACCA
>CAZMJD010000127.1:0-5305 GCA_964566385.1 uncultured Candidatus Poseidoniales archaeon
CGGTCCATTCTTCAGGTAGATGATGGACACTGAATTCATCGCCTTGGTTGATGAATACGGCTTCGGTGACGATCACGTCTTGACCTGCGTACAGATCTTCCTGCTCATTGTCACCTTTCCAATGGTGAGTCACTGCAGGGTCGATTGTGGTGAGATTATTGGAATCGAGTCCCACCAGAATTTCATCGGGAAGGGACTCAAAGGCCCAACCAAGTATCTCATGCAGGACCGTTCCCGCAAGATGTAGGCGAGCTGCATACTCATTCCTTCTCATCCATGATTCAACGTTGTAGCCAGCCATCACTCCAGCAAGCCACTGTGGAACCATATTGAGCGTGAGGGTTGAAGGACTAAATATGGTCTCCCGGGTAGATTGCCTGTCTATGGCCAAGAAGAAGCGTAGGAGCCTGATGGACAAGCTCCAAGGTTCGCCGTTTGAGAGGCTGAACCGTCAGATCGAGAAACTTGCTGCGAAAGCAGATGATCCCGATGAACTGTCCTCCGAACTGGTACAGTTGGCAAAGACAGTCCGGCGCGCCTTCAGGGAGGAAGACATCGATGCCGAGGAACACGACCTTCTCATGGAATATATCGAGGAAGCCGATCCTCAAGGGCGTGAATTCGACAAGGTGAGCGATCAGGGTGATGAATTCTACAGTGGAGGGTCCTTTGTCCCTAATGCACCGGACCTTGAAGTTGGTTCAGAGGTCGATCTCGATGAACTGATGCGTTCTGATAAGAAGTCCTTCACAGGTGGTTTTGCCAGGGACGAATATGATGAGGCAAAAGCACGCCTTGCAGAGGAATTCTATAGGGAATCTGATGAAGCTATGTCTTCGGGTTCGTCAACGAATAGGCGGCAGTTGGAAGACCCGATGGGCCGCCGTTTCGGGGATGCTGAGGAGGAGGCTCAAGAAGCCCGCCGTCGAATCGCGGATGAGATGCGTGGTGGTGGTCAAAGCCGAGATCGAGGCGCAGGTGCCCGAAATCGTGAACCTGCTCCGCAGGATGACGATGGGTACGACGATGAGTATGATGATGCAGAATACGATGATGAAGGTTCAGACTCTGATGAGGACGACCGGTATCATATCGAAGAAGACGGGACTGAATGGTGGTGTGACGATGATGATCAGTGGTGGTTCCGTCTTCCAGACGCCCATGAGGATGATTGGCAGGCCTTCGAAGAGTGATTCTCTTCCTCAATGGTCATGCAGTGAGGGCGAAGGGTCCAAGCACAGAAGCATGCTTCCTTCTACATGCTTCGGGCTGCCTCACTCGCCCGCCGGCCCCTGCTTCTTCTTGTGATTATCTCGATATTACCCCTGCAGGTGGCAGGAGATTCTGTGTTTCAGGATGATGAAGACCCGACGTGGCGCACCACTCCGGTCGATCCTGAGGAATGGGTCGATGGTCCTGTGTTGGAAGGGTCTCCGATGGATGATCCTATCGTAGGTCAAGCGGTCCTTGCCATCGATGTCTCCTATGTGGCGGAGCACGATTCAGGGCGGGTGCAGGGTCGTATTGTCATTGAACTCTTCGAGACTTGGGTCCCGGTGACGAGTGAACATATCATTGAATTAGCAGACTCTGGATTCTATGATGGAGTCTTCTTTCATCGCGTAATCGATGACTTTGTGACCCAATCGGGTGATCCTGAATGTCGCACATCAGGTGTCTATCCTACTACAAGTCCGATCTGTGGTAGTGGAGGATCTGGTCAGACCGTTCCTTTGGAACATGATGAGAATATGAGTCACATCGATGGAGCAATAGGTATGGCACGCGACATCGATCCCGATTCTGCCGATTCACAATGGTACATCTGCGACGGGCCCCAGCATGGTCTTGATCCTGAGAATAGGGATGATGAAGGGTACGCTACTTTCGGGGTTGTACGTGACGGTATGAGCCATGTCAGGGCCATTGCTGCAACTCCTACCTCTAATGCCCCGCTGGGTCCCGGCCTGCTCAGCGCCCCCTTGGGTCCTGATCGACCGCTTCATGAGGCTACAGTGGTACGGATGTCGCTGATAGGCGTGGTTGGTGTTGATGTGGATTCTTCTCTCGACTCTCTGGCAGTGTCCGAGTCGGCCACTTGGTCTGGTGCACGTTTCGTGAGTGTAGGATTGGCGATCTTGGCCATGTCTGGAGCTGGTTTGCTGGCATTTCGTCCGAAGGACTCTGTTGAATGATGACTCATGTTTCGACCAATAGATCGAATACGACATGACGTCTCCTCTTTGCCCACCATTTCACAGATGAGATATGTTCGATGGATATCGTTCTGCCATCTAACTCTTTGATCGTGTTGGTGATGTTGTCACGCTGTTCATTGATGGCTTCGCTCAACGTCTGTTCGGGTTGCACAAGGACGGTATCATGAAGATGAAGTCTCCCTCCTTCTTCCTTCAGGACCTTGATGGCAGCTTCCAGAGCCACTTGTCCACTCGGTAATAGACCTAGAATGACTCTATCAGCAATCTTCCCGAGTCGTTCATCCATCGATCTAGCATCAGCATGATGCATCACTATCCGTTCCCTGACGCCATTGAGCTGAGCCCCTTCCTTCAGCATCCTCAGAGCGATATCGGAGAGATCACATGCATGTACTGTGGTCGCATGACCATGGACGAGCAGGGGCAGAGTGTAGTAACCGATGCCACAAAACAGGTCGACGATGACCTCCTCCGAGGCTTCGATCTTGCCCATGCGAATGCGCTCACTCACATTGCCTGCGGAGAACATCGTCTGTTCAAGGTCAATGGTGAATTGAACTCCGTTCTCTAAGTGGATGACTGGGTGTTTTTCTCCAAAGATGATACGCGTTCTCGGGCGCCTCAATTCACCAGATGATGAACCTCTGATTGCTAAAGTCTGGATGCCCAAGGCATCACATATCTGGGCTGCGCACTCTTGCACCCTGCCTCCGAGCCCCTCCAGAATAGACCCCATATCCTCTCGAACCACTGCCGCTGTTCCAAGGCGTGTCCATCTGGGTGTGGGTAGCTCAGATCGTTCGACCCCGAACTCAAGAAGAATCTCACAGATTCGCTCTCCGGGTGATCTCATGCATCAAGGCTGCAGTTGTGCTACTTCAAGACCGCCTCGGTCATGATGGCATGTTTCTGTGGGGTCCGTGGTGGAATCGTCTCAATTATAGGTGTGATGTACCTCCAAAGGTGTTGAGGGCCATGGCGCGGAGCACATCTTCTTCTTTGGCGTCCCCAAAGGCTCGGGTTGGCTTTGCAGTTGTACTTCTTCTAATGATTGAACTTCTGGCAGTGATGGTGGGGCGTGTCGCTCTCACAACTCTCGTCTCTGCCCAGACTGACGTTGAAGACGACGCTTGCTCTTCGTTCAGTGGTGTTCCCCTGTTCAATAACAACAACATTGCCGATGGTCGCCGTCGTTGTGATGATTGGAATGATGCAGAGGATGGCACGCCCCTGTCTCAGGAATGGGTTGAGGCAAAGTATACTTTCACGATGGCAAGTACGACAAGTATCACGATGGATATTCAATGGGATGTCCATGAGTTCAAGCGTGATGATCTTCAGCTTGAAGGGGTCGACTTCGGTGAACTTCCGGACACCTCTGGCATTCCAGCAGATATCCTTCGCAACATGATGGATCAACCGGTTGATGGCACGGATACTGTTGCAGACCTTTTGATATCCAATTCGAGAAGTGCTGTGGAAACCCTCATCACTGGTTTCGGAACCCAGACCCAGCCTGTTGCCGTATCCCTTCCTTCCGACTCAGGTCAAAGCTACCCTCCCGCATTCCTTAACAGTGGCCATTCAAAGGATACCTCGTATGAGACGTCCGAGCCCAATAAGATGCCGAACAGCGTTTACCAACCACCTGTTCGAATATTGATCAGCGCTGAGCTTGAACTCGACGCAGCCACCTTTGCCCTTACCGATGAGTTGAGCGATCCAGTCGAGTTGGAACGCACATTGCGTGGCTTACTTGTGATGGGGTCTGAGGTGAGTACTCCGTTCACGATTTTTACACGACCTGGCCATTCTTCTGATTTCGACCTTGTGGCACCCGCTTATGCAACTGTTGAATCAGCCTCTGCTGAGAATCCTTCAGTGACCTCGGAGGTACAGGTTGCTGATACCGGTGCAAAGAAGGCACGCTGGGTCGTGGATGCGTTGAACACAAATGAAGAGGTCACTGAGAATGTCTCGATGACCTTGGTTGCAGGTTCTCATCTTCCTGCTACGAAACCTGTCGACCTTGATCGTAACGTCGATCAGGGTCTTGCTGTTGACATCACGTTGGACTTCTCTCAATCTGATGTGTATGCAACTTTGGCTTTCGCAATTGAATTCAGGTACGTGGACAATGTCACCATGGAGGCATGGGACCTCGACATGTTCGATACCGGTGGAAGAGGTTCCTTGCCACTTGTGACTTCGGATGGAATGCGTATGGCCTATCACAGTGGCCTGCTTGAACTTGGGGCGATCAGTGATGCAATTCCCATGGATAGTCTTGTCAGCGGAATTCAGAGTTTCTCGACCGATACTATTCAGATGTCTCCCATTAGTTGGGATGCCACGACCTTGAATTATACACACACTAGGGAGCAGGGGTGTTTGGAGGATAGTACTCCTGCGAATCCAATCTACTTCTGCACCGAAGGTGCCAACGCCATGAATTCGACCTTCCCATTGATCATGCGCTCATCTTCGAACACCTTCCAGATGAGCATCATCGACATGATACAAGGGCAATCAGATGCAGTTTCTGGACCGATTGATTTCAGCACTCTCAACACCAATGATTTGGAGTCGATTCTCAATGGTGGAATCGAGGTACAGACAGATCTTGGCACGTCGTTCTTCGATGATGCATTATCCGATGAACTCCCACCCACGGCAATCACCATCAATATCAAACTGCCCGGATGGGTGCAGACCAAAGATGGCGAAAGAACGCTGACTTTGTCTCGTGCGGTTGATGGTACATCGTCGAGTGTTGTTGGAGTCAAAGGTACGAACCCCTACGATTGTCGACCGAATTCGGTCAACATCTTCGAATGTGATGCAATCACGAATTCGGAAGGCACGATATGTTACTCTAATGAGCCAACTTGCATGACATTGGAGGTTGCTATCGACTTCGATCAACTCAAGGTGAATGAGTGGTCGCAGGAGATTACGCTAGCAATAGGTGGATACGTTCAGTTCGATATCTATCGCATGGAGTTACCTGAATTGCCTGACGAGAACATCACCTTTGATGTGTTGCCTTCCGACTTGTTACGGAAATTGATTGCCATTGCCAGTCG
>CAZMJD010000128.1:0-5295 GCA_964566385.1 uncultured Candidatus Poseidoniales archaeon
CCAACGAGAGAAGATCCGAGTGAACGCAATACTGCATCTCTTCTTGCTCCGGACCAATGTGACGCAACCAGTTGCGCTTCCATCCATGGGAGCAGGAGGCCGAAGGGAATGGAAATGAGGGCTCCTTGCAGGCGGCCAGAACTATGCTCGATGATGAAAGTAGTACAACTGATGGCAAGCATCGCCCCAATGCCCAATCCTAATGTCCACCCAGTTGAGGCTCCAGCACCTGGACGACGAACAGCGTCTACTCGACCGATGAGTGCGATGAGGAGAGTGATTGATGTGGTGACTACGAATGCCATGGCAATCGTCGAAACAAGATCGAGAGCGCCTATGGTGTCAGCAACCCTGGCTGTAAAATTGACAGTGTAGAGCACAGGTATCTGCAATATCGCACCTAGAACAAGACCATACATCAGATACCTCGTAGCTGTAGGTGCATCATAGAACCCATAGAATCGCCGCATTCCTCCTCGCCACCCAAGGGCGACTCCTGCCAGACCGACGACGCTGGCAACTTGAGTCGTGATGATGTCGACCACGAATCCTCTGAAACGGTCTTGGACTAAAGGTGGAGAGGGTTAGGCTTTGAAATGCTTGACGAGATACGGGACTCATGGGAAGTCTGATTCTAGTAGGGGGCAAGGGTGGTGTTGGAAAGACGACCACTGCCTGTGCCACTGCTTGCTGGTTTGCTAAAGGGGGTCTGCGGACATTACTTGTCTCGTCAGATCCCGCCCACAGCACCTCAGATGCACTTGGATTCTCGCTTGGACACACTCCGACCCAAGTGGAAGGCGTTCCTTACTTATGGGGTATGGAACTAGATCCTCAGGAACACCTTGAGACTCTGCTTCCACGAGTGAGCGGTTCATTGGAGGGCAGCATGGTGCCCAATATGTCTACCCTTCTTGGGAGCGATGCTGCCGAGGAAGTTATTGATGGAGCGTCATCGATCAAGGCTGGTGAATTAATGCTCCCTGGTCTCGATGAAGCCTTGGCATTTGATCAGTTGATTCGTCATCTCGAGGACCCTAGATTTGATGTGATCGTCTTTGATACTGCGCCTACTGGACACACTCTTCGATTACTTGCCCTTCCTGAGTTGCTCGATCAATGGACTGGTCGGATTCTGAAAATTCTCAGAATGCAGGGAGGTCTTCGTTCCCTCCTTTTCGGCCGTAAGCAGCAAGACGAGATGCAAGAAGAGCTTGAGAGGCTTTCACGAAGGATAGCACACGTTCGCCGTGTGCTCGCGGACCGGGACCATGCTCGTTTCCTTCTTGTAACAATAGCTGAACAGATGGCAGTAGATGAGACAGTTCGAGCAGCAGAGGGCCTAGCCGAATTTGGTATTAATATCGGAGGAGTGGTGGTCAATCGTCTAACACCCGATCTTGATTTTGATTGGCTTCAAGGACGTCGTTCAATTGAGCAGCGCCATCTGAAGCGTCTAAAGAGTCATTTCGAAGGTCTTCCACTTGCAGAGGTTCCACTTGAAGCAACAGATGTTCATGGTATTGAAGCCCTTGAGGCACTTGGAATTTCGATTCACGGTGATGTGATTGATGAAGTGGAACATGATGAGCCGCGGGTCGTGGGTAAACAGATTGCGATGACTGTACGAAAAGGATTGATCTTGAAGACGGATGCTGCAGGGGCTACGAGAGTCCGGATGTATTTGCCCGGGGCACGCAAAGAAGAGATTGGTTTGAAAGGTCGCGATAGCCAACTCCTTGTATCTGTGAATGGTCATGAAGCGGCTATAGACATCGGCCGTGAATTCGATATCACTGGATTGAAAGCCACATTCAAAGAAAGCATCCTCTCTCTCACTTTACCCCCCTCTCAGAACCTTCCCTCGGATTCCGAGGAGGAATGACCCTTTGCCATCCGAACCATTCATGAGGGTTCGGTTCTCCCTTGCAACGTGGTTCTTGAAGGTCTTCGGACTGGCATCGCGGCCGCGGTCAAGAGGCTTCGTGGAAAGCATCGTATTGACAAGGAAGCTCTGGAAGAAATCACCCGCGTGATGCGCCGTGCGTTCCTTGATGCGGATTTCAATGTGCGACAGACCAAGGAACTGACCGAGCGATTGGAGCGTCGCCTCCTAGAAGATGAGCGCCGTCCAGGCCTCACGCTTGAGACTCATGCGATGAACATCGTCTATACTGAGATGGTACGCTTGCTAGGCGGCCAGCGGGAGATGAAGACGAGAGAATGCACGATTCTCTTGGTTGGATTATATGGCCAAGGAAAGACGACGACGACTGCTAAACTTGCCACATGGTGGAAACGTAAGCACGGGGGCAAGGTTGCCGTCATTGAAGCCGATGTTCACCGTCCTGCTGCATTTGAGCAACTGACGCAGCTTCTTGAGAACACAGATATCACAGTGATAGGACAACCTGGTGAGGCTGATGCCGAAAAGATCGTTCGCGAAGGTCTCATTGAAGCAGCTGCCGCAGACCTTGTGATCATCGATACTGCTGGACGACACCAACTCGACGAAGACCTCGTTACTGAACTCAATCGCATCAATCAAATTGCTGATGCGGATGAGCGGATACTTGTCATCGACGCCCAAGTCGGCCAGGCTGCTGGACCGGTTGCAGCATCATTTCATGATCTCGTGGATGTCAATGGCGTCATTGTCACTAAACTCGATGGAACTGCGCGTGGCGGAGGAGCGCTCAGTGCAGTTGCCGCGACTAGCGCTCCGATCATGTTTGTTGGAGTAGGGGAAACGCTCTCTGATCTCGAACGCTTCGAAGCGGACCGTTTCATATCCCGATTGTTGGGCATGGGCGATATCCAAGGCCTGATCGATTTAGCTCCGGAAGACCTAGATGAAGAAGAAGCAATGAGGATGGCAAACCGTTTGATGTCGGGGCGATTCTCACTTCAGGACATGTACGATCAAATGTCCATGATGTCGAAGATCGGCACAATGGATAAGATTCTCTCTCATCTTCCTGCAGGGATGTTTGGTGGATTAGGTGCACTTTCACGCCGTCAAAAAGTTGAGATGCAGGAGAATCTTGAGCGTTACCGCGTCATCATGGATTCAATGACTGCCGATGAGAAACTTGAGCCAGCAGTCATCAAGGGAGAGAGGATTAGACGCATTGCTCGTGGTGCTGGCGCTCGTGAGAAGGAAGTCCGTGCTTTGCTCAGTCAGTGGGATCGTTCAAGGAAGATGATGAAAGGCATTAGGGGTAATAGGCGCATGCATAAACAGCTCAATCAAATGATGAGGGATGGTGCTTTAGACGATGCAGATTTCGGAATCTGATCTTGGACATGACATCCCGGTCACGATTCTCATGATCGGCCATGATGTCCCTCCTGATGGCCCTGTTCGACTCGAAGATCTTGCTGGAGGCACTGGCCGACTTGATGTCCTCATTCGAGGACTCCAAACCGGTTTACTCACATCGCATGGGCTTCGCAGGGACGTGGTCTTCGACTGGTTGCTCTGTGGTGGAGGAGAGGATAGATGGCGTTGGGTGCGTTGGATAGGCAGAGATCTTAGAGGAGTTTCAGCTGATGAACGTAGTATTGGTGGGCATGTGCGCAGTGTATTGGGTGAGAAAGTAGCAAGAAATCGTTGGACACAACATGCATCTGGCTTATTCTCTCGACGGGCTACTTTGAACAAAGTGCTCAGTTCGTGGAAGGAAGCCAATAGGTCTGTAGTCGTTCTCAGCAAGGACGCCCCTGCCCTTGAAGGGCCGTTGGCTGCAGACGTGAAAATAGGGGTCGTGGTCTCAGACCATCTCCCTTTGACCCCAGGTGAAAGTGACCATCTTTCGGAGTTTGGGGCAACAGAAGCAAGCGTTGGGTCGCGCTGGCTCCAAGGGCATTCAGCCATTGCTCTCGCTCTGGCCGTACTTGATGGCGACGTAGCGATCCTCGTTGTCTGATGTCAAGACGAGTCGAGGAGTGCGGGCCAACCCCCTCTGCCTTCTTCTCTTGCAGCTTCAACCAATTGGTGGTCGACACAGAAGGGATGTCCAGAAGGCCATAGTGGCATGACAGAGAGAGAGGTGCAACCACTCATGACTGACGTGACATCAGTGCCTGTAATCTCAGGTCTGTCAATGACTGTTGCACCAATGACGTATGCATCCTCTTCGGTCCTGCGCACTGCATTTCGGTATATGTTGAGGCCAGGAACACACGATTCGACACGGTTGGAGGTTGCTGCAGGTGGGATATTCAGATTGAGCCATAGGTCTCCGTTACTGAAAGCTAAGACAGCACGCTCTAAGTCACTCGTCAGCTCTTGATCTCCAAGAGATTCGCGCCATGGTACGTGATCCAGAACGGGTCTGAGGTAATTGACCGGTTCTTCAGGGAGGATTCTCAATAATCGTTTGACCACAGTGATGGTGACCTCAGCTGCTGCATGGAGAGCATTCACGTCACGTGATGTGAGTGAAGTTGCAAGGGCTGGGAGACCGTGTAATGCACCCTCGCGCGCAGCACCAACCGTTCCGGAGTGGTTGATATCAGTTCCAAGATTCGGTCCAAGATTAATTCCTGCAACGACCAGGTCTGGGATGAACCCCTCGGACCAACGCGTCAGGCCCCCTGAGAGTGCAACAAGCATGCAATCGCATGGGCTCCCGTCGACTCCTACTGCTCCAAGCAATCTTCCTTCCGTGTCGGAGTCAGTCCAATCCTCCACGTGCTGTACTTCAAGAGGCTTGTGAAGAGTTAGTCTCATGCTCATGGCAGAACAATCCTCGGCAGGTGCTACAACAAAAATGTCGTGCCCCTCTCGAACAAGTGCGTTTACGAGTATTCGCAATCCTAGAGCGTGAACTCCATCATCATTCGTGACAAGGATATTGGCCATGTGAGTTGGCATCGAGGCCGGGTTCAAGAGGGTTCGTCCACAGATTTGCTCTGTTCAAGGTCGATGATCACGAGTATTGCCCCTGTGATCATCAATAGACCCCCTACGACTGTCCAACGCCCTGGAATCTCAGACACCCCCATCACCCACCCCACAATACTCCCAATGATCGGTTCAAAGGTGAGTGCGACTGAGATGATCAGAGGTTGGATATGCCGCATAGCCCCGTTGATTGCCGTATGGCCGAGGAGCCCCGGCCCAAAGGCGAGATATACAACTGCAAGGAGATGCTCTGGGCCCAACCATCCGAACAATCCAGTGGATGTCGAGGGTTCAAGGAATAGGGCAGCCAATGATAACTGCAGTGCGGCTATACCTGTGACTGGAAGGGCGTAAGCAAAGAGAGACATGTCCTGTCGAAGAGACCG
>CAZMJD010000129.1:0-1636 GCA_964566385.1 uncultured Candidatus Poseidoniales archaeon
TTCCCTCACCTTCACTCTACCTGAACCCAGTAGTGGCCAGCGTGAGGATTTTGGAATTGAGTTCCTTTTCTCGCCGAGTGACCCCCAAGGTGACATGGTTGAAGAGAATAATTTTGCATTCACTAATATCACGATTGGGAAGATACCAACCGCCAATGTCGGCGACCCTCCACCGGTGCAGACCTTTGAGAACATCACTATTCGACCCATCGAATATGGTGATCCAGATGGTGGCTCGATGCGTTGCTTCTGGCATGTATTCTATCCTGAATATGGTGAAATCCTCAACACGACCTTTGAGTCGCCCAGCTGTGAGTTGGACTGGAATTGGACGGACGATGGCGAGTGGGATGTTCGCTTCATCGCTATCGACGATGAGAAGGACAAGATCATCATTCCCCTCACTGTTGAGGTTCTCAATCGCCCGCCGAGTGGTGTCCTGCTTGCTAATCTCACTCAAGCTGTGGCCTTGAAAGGGGTTCGAATTGACTTGATAGATGTCATTGATATCGACACATTGCCTGAACGAAATCCAATCGTAAGTGCCGACTGGTCCATTGAGAAACCCGATGGTTCGAGTTTGAGTTGTCTTGATTCCAAGACCTATTCATGTTCTTTTGTTCCTCCTGATGAAGGCCTCCATCGAGTCTCAGCATCAATATTCGATGAGGATGGAGCGTTGACGGTCATCACGTTGGATGTGGTGGTGGCGAACGCGGTTCCACGAAATGCGGTCATTGAGGTGTCCGCTAGTGATGGTAGTGTAATCGAACCAACTGAGGTAGGTTCGTGGCCGGTCGCCAAAGATCAGCAGATTCTCCTCAAAGGGTCGGCTATGGATACATCAACTGATATTGACAACTTGCAGGTGCACTGGAAAATTATCGGTCCTGATGGAAACACGACGGTGCTTGTAGGTGCGAGCCGTCATTGGACTCCAACTCTCTCTGGACTTTACGATGTGTTCTTGGAAGTGTCTGATGAGGAGGGTTCTGCCACCCGTATGGGAACGATCGATGTCTACAACAGTGCCCCACTCATTGATGTCTTAACTCCGTTCATCAGTGTCGCTGAGGGAACCTCTGAGATGCTGGAGGTGAATGTCTCGGACACGGCCACTGATGACGCGACTTTGACGATTTGCTGGGACTTTGATCTGACTCAAGATTCTGCAAATGACGCCGACCTGCTTCCCACGAATGACTGTGACGTAGAAGGCCAGCGCAATCAAGATGGCATCGTCCGTGTCTACTACACATCGAACAAGAGTGGATACAGAAATGTCACGATCAGAGCGGTGGATGCTGATTGTGCGGAGTCGATGGCTTCCATCGAGATCTACGTTCGCAACAAGGCCCCAGTTGTCAGTATCTCACCAGAAGTAGGGGTCGCCAAGGTTGGCGAGATTCTCACCCTTGAGGCCGTCGTTTCGGATTCAGCTGATGATCTGCTTGGTATGAAGTACAAGTGGGATACCGACCCCCTCAAAGATTCGGACGGTAATGGAATTCCTGATGATGATTGGGATGAAAGTACGTCGGTCATTCGACTACAATCCAGCACCATCGGGCAGAGATCGATTCGCCTTGTTGTGGTCGATCCAGATGGTGCCTCTTCGTCTATCGATTACACCTAT
>CAZMJD010000129.1:1646-5276 GCA_964566385.1 uncultured Candidatus Poseidoniales archaeon
GGTACAGATATTGTAGAGATTCAGCGTATTGCTGAGGCAATTGAGCGTCAGGGCCTTGCTTCAATTGTGACCGGAGCCGATGGGGGGATCAATCCCTCGTTCATTGGTATCGCATCGTTGATCATCATTGGGTTGATAGTTCTCGTATTCCTTCTTGGCCGATTGGGCAAGGAATCGTCGGTCGCCACTGCTGCTGCCGCTGAATGGTCTCAGGATGCCGCGACGCGTCGACCTACGGGTGGCCCTCCTGCCTCTTTCCAAGTGCCAGATCATCAACAAACTCAGCAGCATGAACAATGGGGGCAGAGTTCTTCTGGCTGGCCACCTGCCACCCAACAAGAACCTGCTCCTATGATTGATCTGGATGAACTCTGAGGTTTGCAAATGAGTGGATTCTGGAACCTGATTGGCTTACCGAAGCCCGGTCCTACGAAACCAACTCGGTCTGAAACCTCTCAATCACGGGCAGTGAAGCAATCATCGGGCGGTAATGCGACACTTCCCATTGAAACCATGTCTGAGGATCAACGGTCCTACTTGCGTTCTTCTTGGGCTCAGCACAGTGGTCCTCGAACTCCTGATGGTTGGCCTCTCCATGACCTTGGTGATCCACGATGGACGCGACTTGTTTCCTCCGATGGAGGTCGCACCATTCGGCATCTCAGTCTGTCAAAGAAGAACCCATTGGATCTAGATGTCATGCGTCCTTGGCTATCTCAAGGTGACTTGATTCTCCTTGATCTGACAGGTATGCGCCACATTGACTCATTACTTGACTCTGCTCGCCGGAAACTAGTGAAATTCTCGGAGGAACTTTCTGTTCCGATCTATGTGATTGATGATGAGCAAGAGTTGCTTCTCATTCCTGGAGCTGGCGTGGTCGTTGATGCGCAGGATCATCAACTTGGAACTCCACTCACTCCTCTTTCCATAGAAGGGTGAATCATCTTTCACCATCTTCCTTTCGCCAATCGATTTCATAGGCATGACTTGGCCTCAGTCTGATGTTGTCGCCTTCGACAAGAGGTCCAAGGCTATCGTTTCTTCCAAATGCTCGCCAAATGTGAGTTGGCTCGAGTAGCGCCAGTTGGGCAGTACGTTCAGGGAGAGTGAGAATTTCCTTTACGACACAATCGATGATATCGGTAGCATGAGGATGGACAGATTCTCCAGAAAGGTCAGTCGGTTCAACCTTCATCTCTTCCCATTCGGAGTGTTCTGGTTCGAATGATTTTGCAGCAGTCAGAACATCTTCACAAGCGACCAGAGTAGATGGTAACCTCATGATCCTCACCGTCGAACCACGTTCAGCATTCCGTATGGTATCTCTTCGGTGACCATCCTCTCGGCAACCGACGCTCATAGCCAGAAGTGGTGGGGTGAGAGAAACCGGCATGATTGAAGAGATTGCACTAACGTTCGCAACCCCATCGTGCGTTGTTCCAACCAGATACACCGGTGTACCTCGCAGGGCTTGACTCACACTCGCAGGACCAACCTCCACCTCTACGATTTCATCATGTTCTATGTTCGAGTCTTTCGATGAAGGGCTGGGTCGAAAGTTTGGGTCGTGCATTGCTTTGATCCAATGATCCAATGACCCAGTTTCCAATTCGATGATGCTGTGTCTAGTGAATGCAGCATAGGTTGACCAAGTTTTGATCACTTCTTCCGGGTCGCCTCTGGCTCGCTTTCGCTCGATGGAATCCTCTGCATAGGAGACACAGGCGCGGAGGAATTGAGCGATGTTCTGCCTTGTCTGCTCATCTTCCATGCTCAGGCACCGACATCGAGTTCGCTCATCAGACGCTCGACATGACCCTTGGCTCGCACATTGTAACCCACCCATTCGAGGGTGCCGTCATCAGCGACCACAAAGGTAGAACGGACCGTGCCCATGTACGTCTTCCCGTAGTTCTTCTTTTCACGCCACACTCCGAATGCCTTCTGCATGGACAGATTTTCATCGACCAACAGGGGAAAGGGGAGGTCAAATTTCTCCTTGAACTTCGTATGACTCGCCTCACCGTCTTTTGAGATTCCGAACACGCTGATGCCAGTCCCCGTGAGAGTGGCCATATTGTCTCTGAAATCACAGGCCTGAATCGTACATCCTGGAGTGTCATCCTTAGGGTAGAAATAGAGTACGTAGCGCTGACCTAGGAGTGTAGATGAACTGAATAGTTCGCCTGATTCATCTTTGGCTTCAAACATTGGTACTTTGTCCCCTGGCTCTAGGTCAATCTCCTCTCCGGACATGTTACTGGGGTGGTGCTTGTGGTCATGAAGGATTGCTTGCTGACCTCGGTTCATTCATCGACATTCAGAGGTGGGTCTTGGAAGCCGATGAATGCACTGAATCCGATACATGCGGCAGGTGGAACGTAGCACACGGCGTAGTAGAGTGGACGGGGAGGGTCAGGCTGTCCAACGACGACCCAGAGGACGAGGGAGAGGATCAGAGTCATCGGCAGTAAGACAATGAGAAATCCTGAGGTCCTGAGCATTCCCATAGAGTGAACGACCTTTGAATGCGAGAAAAACCTCTCTGAAGGTATTCAAGCCATACTAGGCCGCAGACCAAAGGCATCGAGTTCACTCAGATTGCAAGCGTTCAGCACATCTTCGGCTTCAAGCCAAGCCTTACGGCCAACCGCAATTCCGTAACGGACGTCTGCAAGTCCCTCGATTGAGTGGGCATCTGGAGCAATCGAAACTGGAACTTGTTTCTGCTTAGCATGGGTGAGTTCGCGCCAGTCTGTATCAAGCCTGTATGGAGATGCATTGAGTTCTACTGCGATTGCCCTTCCTGTAGCTCTCTTCTCTGCCATCTTGTCGATGATTTCGTAGGAATTGATGGGATAACCCTCTCTGCCTTGTAGGATACGTCCGGTCGGATGTCCAATCATGGTGACTTCTGGATGATCGAGTACTGTGAGAATAATCTCTGTGTTCTCACCTTCATCACGATCACGCCATACGCTGAGTGGTTGGTGAACCGAGGCAATGACGTGATCGAGTTCTTTCAGAACATCTTCGTCGTAGTCCAGTTGTCCATCTGCATGGATATCGACCTCAGCACCATGGAAGAGTCGAAAGTCAACTCCCTGTTCCTCCCAACCTCGATTCAATGCAGCAATCTGTTCTCCCTGTAGCATCAATGCCTCTGCTGAAGCCCCTCGTGCCACTTTCAGAGAGACCGAATGATCTGAGATGCCAAGGTAGGTCCACCCTCGTTTCATTGCCGCCTTTGCCATTGCTTCAAGGTCTGCACTGCCATCTGAGAGGAGAGTGTGGTTGTGAAATGCCCCTTTCAGGTCACTCTCCTCGACCAAGTCAGGTAACATTCCCTGTTGGGCGGCCTCTATCTCTCCCCGGTCCTCTCGTAGTTCCGGTGGTATCCAATCAAGTCCTAGGTGGCGGTGAATCTCATCTTCAGTTGTGGCGTGCAATGAATGGATAGCAGCTTCCTCTCCCTTCAGACCGTCAGCTAATTTCTCGGGGATGAGTCCGAATTCATTCAGGCGTAGCCCTTGATCAATGGCTAACTGACGTAGTCGAATATTGTGTTCCTTTGAGCCCGTGAAGTAAGCGAGGGTGTAGGCGAACTGATGGGAGGGGACCATTCTG
>CAZMJD010000130.1:0-5266 GCA_964566385.1 uncultured Candidatus Poseidoniales archaeon
AGCAACTCGTATCCCCAATCCTGTTGGGGGGGCAATGTGTGAATTCTGATAGACGATACGTCCATCGAGCATGACACGGTCATCAGACCGAACCGAATCACCGTCGCGCAAGAGCCCCGTACGTGGAGGCGTGGCATCGATGATACGATGTGTGGAGGGGTCGAAACTCAGGTCATTCTCTACGGTGAAACTGTGTTCTTCAAAGGGAATCACGGGAGGTGAATTGTCTCCGAGTTCTCTGACTCTGAGGCCAAGGTCACTCATCATCTCATCTGGCCAATCCCATGTGATTCGGAACCTGAAATCAACTCTGATCAAAGGTAATCCGCTGGAATTCGAACTGACAACGAATTCGCTGGTTCGTAATAGGTCGAGATATTGGCTATTAGACCAGAATGTCCTATTCAGTCCACTGAATCCAATTTCCTGTGCGTCGAATAATGGATTCGGACCTTCCATATCGAAGATGAGTGTAATTTCTTCAAAATCGCGCAACCCATTTGCATCAACAATATTCACTGAGATGTGCTCTTCGAGCCCAGCGTAGATGACTCCCTGATCTCGATGTTGCTCCCATCCTGAGATGTCGCATTCAGAACGAGTGATGGGGTTGATGATCACACATTGCTTCCACTCAAGCCCTGCGATGACGGCATTCGAATCCTGACGAGTGATGTATGTAATATCCTCGACAGAGGTGAGTTCGTTGCCGGCAAGATCGGTTCCAATCATTCTGTGAACAACCCTCGCATTGTTCGGGTTGTGGGATGTATCAATGGTGGTCTCAAACACTTTTGTCTGGGCAACGGTTGTATTCGTGACAGTCTTATTCACGAATTCGTTGTAATCTGGGACGCCATTTCTATTCGCATCATGTTCTCCTTCAACCCAGTATTCGAGAGTCATTGTTGTGGGGTCGCCTATTGTGTCCTCAATGAGATAACTGATCGGTTGGTCAACTCGCCCATCGATATACCCTCCTTCACGCGGTGATGCAGCAATCACTGAAGGCTCGGTTCCATCAATATAGTAGACGCGCTGTTGGGATGCTCCTACAGGAAGTACCCATTGTGCATCGAGGTCGTTGTATGTTCTAACTTCAAATGTCACCCCATCTGGCATATCGAGCGTTGGCATGTCGACCGGAATGAGGTATTCGCCATTCGCGTTGGTTGGGTCCTTCCAGTCTGGAATGCCATTTCTTGCTACTTCGACCCCGAAATAATCGTCATATGGTGCGTCTTCAGAATTCAGGAAAGTGACGCGTCCTCGGAAGTAGAGCGTCTCTCCTGCCTTGACCCATGAATTTGATGGAAGGTCGTCACTTTGTACCGGCCCGTCCTTATCCATCACGGTGACCGAACTGACACCATATGAGTGATTCACTGTGATATTGGTGAGTCCAGCCCCAAGAACCGAGGGTGACATATCTGTATCATCTGTACAGGTCACTGAGAAGCTGACACCATTCTGCTCTGGGAATGCGAAATTCACTCTGAACGCCCACTTTATGCTTAATATCCCATCTTCAACAGATGTTTGTGAATCTCCTAAATCAAGCGTGATCCAACCTTGTGTGTCCATGACTTCATTGAATCCGTTGATCTGAGACCAAGAGATGACAGGAGCATCGGTCGAGGGGTTAGCGACGAAGGACAATTCAGCTTCATCAATTCCCCCTGCAGTTTCTCCAATGACATGTCTAGTGGTTACTGTATAGGTCTCATCACGAGCGTGGAATACCCTGTCCTCAGGCAGAAGAATGTCAAGATTGACAGTGGACATTCGGTATTCTATCGAGAAAGATGTGATTTTCACGGTTCCATCGGTTTCGGTTGTGATATCGATAGGGATGTGCACGGTCCCGCTTCCAGTAGAGGGGATGGCAGCATTCAGCGCATTAACAAGCGCCGATGATGATGCCGTAGCGGTCCCGAACAATGATCCTGTTGACGTCCACTCTTTACTTCCGTCCCCACCTATATCGATGCCAACGCGTGAAGGTGCGTCAGGGTAACGGCCGAGTGAGAATGAATGTAGCGTTGGCGATAATGAGCCTGAAGGATCGCTCTGAAGGACAAAGCAGATTCTCAATGTCGAATAGGTGTATGTCGTCAAGTCATAGGGTACACCTGGCTGTAAGGTGCCTAGGTTTCTTGAACAATCTGTGTAATCTGAAATGATTGTCTGGATTGAAGCTCCAGATGGGATCGTAGCATTATAATCGGCAACTACAGCAAGTGGGAACCCAGTTCCTGACCATGAATATTGGTAACTATGGATATTACCTCGTGTGGCGTACTTAGCCACGACAGAGAATTCGACGCCCATCAATAAGGGCGTGCGCTGAGCAGTTCCGTTGAGCCATGCCCGCCAATGCAGTGAGGAAGATGCAGCACCTAGATTGAGAGATGTACCCTCGTTCACTTTGTACCATACCACGCCTCCATCATTGCTCAATTCAAGGTCGATTGACGTACCTGTAGGCTCAAAGGTGGAGATTCTATCAACCTTGAGTGAACGGATTGGAGCACCAGCATTGATCAAATTTGATTCCGCTTCTGTAGAGGTTGTGTATGTTGGCCGCCAATCATATGGTAGTCCTGAACCTGTATGGTATGCCCGATATTGGTACGATGTTGAACCCTGATAGCTTCCATACACTAACCATCCATCCATTGTATGCACGAGGCCATAGTGGGATGGTTGATGCATTGTTTCCTTTCCAGCAGATGTGATTAATCCAGTGACTGTGAAAGGATAGAGATACGACCCTGAGCCCCAATAGTAGGTGCTGATGAGAAGACGTGGATATTGTACGACGAGGCCGGCGACAGTACCTGAGAATCTTGAACCGACTGAGTGCGTTTTCAGTGACACTTCAGGGGCCTGCTTGCTGACTTTATTCACGTCATAGAAACCAGAGGAATAGCTGAGTATGTACAGGTCATTGGAATCCTTGTCAACCGAGATACCATGAGGTCGGCCAAGGGTTGATGTGGTGGAATTCATGCTCAGACAGGTCCATGTTGTGTCTGTGATGGCCCAATGGAAGATGTATGAGTATGTGTAGGAAATACTCCAGACGGTTCCATCAGTATCTAGGTCCATGTCATAAACGCCATTGAACACAGTCAATGGGTTGGATGAACAATTCCCTTGTGCGAATGTGACACCATTCGTCGATGAGCCAGTCGTATTGTGGTATGTGATCGATGCTAGACCAGTGGTGGATTTTGTGACGAAGTATCCGTTTGCAGTGGGGATGATGGGTCCCGCGTTACTCCAAGTTCCACCCTGTGGTAAAGTGGTTGTAGGGCCACGCGAATCATAGCCTCTGACCCCCAGATCACCATTGGCAAGAAAACCTCCTGTAGTGTTATGCGTCGAGGTCGATGCGGCTGCATTGACGTGTGAGTTACTCGTCATATCTGCCCCTATTGTCGAGGGCGTGCGTTCCAGAGTGATGTTGTCGTCCGCAACTTCGACAGCCATGCGATAGCCGTAGTGACCACCCATCGTGAAACTTCGAGTGCCTGTTCCAGCACCGCCAAAATCCCCGTCCTTACTCGCATTCGTCCAAGTGATCGCTGTTGGACCACCTTCAATGTTGAATTCAGCGTTGGTAACAAGAGCGCCGACAGGCATCGTCACTCCAGGGGTCTGTCCGACACCAGGATTTCCTGACAGATAGAATGTCTTCCCCCAGTCAGAACTGCCATCTGTGAACAATTTCTCAGTCGTAGCCGATGCCAGTGGACTGAGTGTCACAAAAGCCATGACGAGGCAGGCAAGCAACGCACTGCGCTTCATCATCCCATTCCATCCATGATGTGATTTATAGGTCTCGGTCCCACGCCCGCCCTCATCACGTTGCTCTGTGCGAAGATTTGAAACCGATGCCGGTGACCCCTGATGCATGGTGATGGACGGCATCAGGGCATGGTGGGAGCGGCGCCGCGACCAACATCTCGCCATCTGGAAGACCATGACCCTTGGGTCGGTCATTCTGCTGTTGTGGTCCCTGTGGTTCTTCATGATTCAAGGAAACTTCCAGCCAAGTGATGATGGGAGCGTGGATTGGCCCACTCTTCTTTCTTGGATTGCTGTGTTTGCCGGCATCATTGGTTTGTTCTGGGCAGCACCCGAGTTCTTCTTCTATCAGGGACATCACACGATTTGTAGAGCAGCACTTGAGATTGATACTTCAGCTGAATTGCGCAATGTCCGAAGCGAGGCGCTGGAATCGGCTAAGATTCTCGGGCCCGCGATGGAGACGCGCATCAAGGAGAAATTCGCAGAATTGGGCGTAGATGAGAAACGCTCGAAGAAACGCAGGTCGTGAGTATTGATCGGCATGGTGGCCCGGAGTGCTTTGGGGCGTGAATTATTGGGTGCGGTCGCCCTCATAGCGCTCCTGATCACCGGTTTGGCATTGTGGACTGGCACGATGCCCCCTCTCGTGGTCGTTGAATCAGGTTCGATGATGCATAGCGATTCAGGGGAGATAGGAGCCATTGATCCGGGTGATCTTGTACTACTCATGAAGATCGATGATCAGACCATCATCCACACGTATGTCGAGGAGCGCATGAGAACCGATCCGATCAAGCAGCATGGCAAGGGCGGAGACGTCATCATTTACGACAAAAATGGTGTTGGAGGCACGCCCATCATTCATCGAGCACTGCTTGAGGTACAAGCCTCTCAGAAGAGTTTCGCAACATCATCGAACACTTGCGAGGGTACATGGGATCCCGTTGATGAAGTCTGCATATTGACGTGGACCATTCCAGGGACAAATCAAATCGATGTCTCTTCTGTGAATCTCACACTGCCAGAAGTAACTTGTGTACCTGATGGTCATGTCATGGTCTCAGAACCATTTCTGAGCATCGTGGATTGGACACCATCTCATGAAGGATATGTGACACTAGGTGACAACAATGACTGTCGAGTGGACCAACGCGGTGTTGTCGTCAATGTGACTGGCATCCTAGATGCGGAATATGCGCCAGTCCAGGTTGTTAGGAATGAGTGGCTTATCGGTAGCGCAGGGCCAGAAATTCCATGGCTTGGTGCGGTTAAACTTGTGACGATGTCGAGCGGTCCGGGATCAAGCGAGGTTCCGAACGCTTCTTGGCTGAAACTTTCTGCTTCGATTGCATTTCTTTTTGTCATAACAAACCTGACTCCACTTCTACGCGTGATCAGAGATGGTGATCCAATCAATAGCGTCATCGATGCTTGGGAAGAGGAGTAATCA
>CAZMJD010000131.1:0-4111 GCA_964566385.1 uncultured Candidatus Poseidoniales archaeon
ACCGTCTGTGAACAGGCGGAACTTTTGCACCTCACGCCTGGGGGTGATAGTCACGTCACTTCAGCAATAGGATGGAACGGGTCTCTGGATGCAGATGACCAAGCCGACTGGTGGAGCCTTGAAGTTCACGCCGGAGATCTTCACGTGATAGAAGCAGCCTTCATGGGAACGGTTGGAAGACTCGAAGGCATCATACTAAACTCTCAAGGAACTCAGATAGAGGCATGGTCCATCGAATCTGAGCAGGGAGCGAGTACCTTGCGATTTCGAGCTCCACTTGAGAGTGATAGTGTGCACATAGGTGTGGAAACCGACGACCCAAGAACAACATATTACTCGGTCCAGCACCGAATCTGGAACGAATCTGCAGAGAGTGCCAAAGGTGAGCGGCAAGGCCTTGATTGCACCGGAGATATGGAAGGCAACTGCACCTCTGTGCTCAAGGAGGCACATCCTGGCTCAAGCGGCACCCTGCCGCGTGTGGACTCAATCTGGCCCAAAGAGGAATCATTGACCGAACAACCAATTCAGCGATTGACCACGCTGGTCGACCCGTTCGATTCATCTGGAGATGGATTCTATTTCGATGTTGAATCAAGAGAAGTGATTCGACTCACCGCGTCAATCGAGGTCAGTGTACGCTTCTTTGAGATTCGTCTCACGGATGATTCCTCACAGCCTGCTTGGATGGAGGTGGAAAGAGGTAAACTCACCGAAGAAGCATACGTGCATCGCACTGATGAAGCGGCCAGAGGTCTTCTCATCATCCTCTCAGCATCAGATATCACCGTCGTTGAATTACAGGTACGTTCGGAGTCGATAGGAGATTCTGGGATGGAGCGAGGGGATGGACCTGACAGACCTTCATTCGGAATCTTCGATGCTACACTCGGATTAAGCCCCGTATCTTGGGATTCGACTCTCGAGGGAGAACTAGAGGCAGGAGTTGGAGATCACGCGGATGTCGTTTATCTCTCATTCGACCAAAGCGATCAAGGATCATATCTTGAGGGATACGTCGTCGTAGGCCATCGTGCAGTCGTCAGTCTATACACGCTCGATGGAGAATTAATCAACCGAAAAAACATCGAGACCGATCCTGTGACCATCGAATCGGTAGTCAACTTCAGTGTCGCATATCTCGTTATCGAACTGATAGACCAAGGGATAAACGAGGATGTTCAATGGACTGCATCCCTAGGCATCACAGAACAAAAAGTTGTCAATTCCATGAAACTTGGATACTATGGTCTGATTTTTCATGCGATCATAGGGGTAGTACTGATCTTACCGATGATCGTTGTTCTTTTCACTCTCAGAAACCATGCCCCGAACGACGAACATGTTGAACTTGAAGGAAGAATCAAGATGCTCATGCAGATGTTATCCACCCCCACCGCTGATCCAGAACACCATGTCCATCTAGATGCTGCATTGGATCAACTTTCTTCGACTACATGGGTCGAGGTTCAACCTGACGGTGCAGATACCATCGCTAGCCTTTCCTCGGATGTGCTCGAATTGTGTGCCTTCTCACTAGACCAAGATGATGAGAAAGAACACTGGGTCGTTGGAATTCTGCCGAAGATTGCATGGTCAAGAGCAGGTTGTAGATTACATGCACCCATCGGCCAGGCACCCGACATCGTTGCGGCCCACCCAAAGAGACTCTTCCAAGGAGATGAAGTCATGCTTGGAAATCTCAGTGCAGACACTCCCCTTTGGCTTACTCTCACATTCGCCGCCCATGGTCATGAGCGATTGGACATCGAGATCAGTGGTGAAGTGAGGGGTGCAAGCACGACAGTACGAGTACCATCTGTGCCCTCGCGGTCGGCAAGCCACAATGATGAGTCAGAGTGATCCGTTCCGGCGACGATCTTCAGCCTCTTCTTGGATTCCCACCATGACCTCATCTATATCGGGTTCAGGAAAAGCACTGCGCATGGAGTGGATGAATTTCTTCTGCTCACGGTTCATCTTCTTGGGGATATTGAGTTTGAGAAGAATGATGACATCACCTCGCTCGCCACGCATTAGTGACCTTCCACTCCGACGAGGTAATCCTCGTTCAGACACGACCTGAGTTTTTCCAGGCCAGCTTCCCGGTTCCACCTTGATCTTGAGAGATTCACCATCGACGAATGGTATTTCCAACTTGGTCCCTAAAACAAGTGAGGGATAGTCGAGAGGAAGGGCGAAGATAAGGTCAGGGCCATCGCGCTCTAGCCATGGGTGCGTCTCTACTGAGAATTCCAGGATCAAATCCCCTGAGGGACCATCCTTTCCAGGTTGGCCCCGACCTTTGAGGCGCATCCTTTGACCACTTTCAATGCCAGCCGGCACGTCGACTCGCACCGTTCTTCGTTGCTGAACCTCACCGGCGCCAGAGCAATCCGAACAGGGGGATTTGATGATCTTGCCCTTCCCTCTACAGGCTGGGCAATCGACCACTGTTTGTTGAATGAAGCCACCGAGGGAGCGCCGCTCGGCGACCCGTCCATTACCTGCACAAGTCTCACACTGCTGAATCGAAGATTCGTCAACTGCACCCGAACCATCACAGGCCTCACATGCTTCTATGAGATCAATCTCAAAATCGCGCTCACCACCTTCCACAATCCAAGCGAAGGGAACTCGCTGGCGCACCAAGAGATCATTACCTCGGCGTGAACCTGAAGCAGACTGGCTACGACGACCAAATCCGAATACAGAAGCGAGCATGTCTTCAAGCCCTCCGCCGAACAGATCCTCCCAGCGAATATCTGCTGCTTGGAACCCTGATGGGCCGAAAGGTGAGCCCCCGGGCATATTGTGGCCGTACCGATCGTACATCTTGCGCTTGTCAAGGTCAGAAAGCACAGCATATGCCTCTTGGACCTCCTTGAAGCGCGTCTCTGCATCCGCATCTTTCGAATGATCTGGATGGTACTTCCTTGCCATCTTCCTGAAGGCATTCTTGAGATCCTTCTCACTCGCCTTCCGGTCCACATCAAGGACCTCGTAGTAGTCTCGCTTCTCTGCCATCGTATGCCGGCCATCCGTAGGGAGGGTTATTCTTCAACCCAGACGGTCAAAGGACGAACCACAGCGTTGGCAGGAACCACCGGAGATAGCACCAATCGCACCGCATTGTGGGCATGAACCACCACCCATCGGCTGAGAGGTGGACGTTTTCGTTGGCGGCATCTGACCTGATTGAGAGGAAACACGTGATTGACCACTATCAGGTGTGGACATTTGAGGAGCAATCTCATCCATTGACAGGCCAAGACTCATTGCCAAGCGTTCAAGGCGTCTGCGCTTCCGAGAGGCGCGCCATTCACTGAATCGTCGCATGGGCGAGCCTTTCTTCATCGATGTTTGACCCTCATGGTCCGAATGAGAGGACGCAACATCAGATCCAATAGCCATTTCTCCAACTCCAGTTGGCATGATACGATCGACCAACATCTCAATCTCAGGGGAATCGTCTTCCAAAGGTATTTCGTCAGTCGTCCGCAAACGAACTAGGGCACCAACATCTTGATCCATCCGCTCAAGAGCAGCGCGCCCGAGAGGTCCTAGCTCCACAGTCCCTCCCGGCCCTCGCATTTCTGCTGAGGACCACATCCCTCGGTCCTCTCGCTGAAACAGACCCCCAAGCTTCCGCTGGGAACGCATACGGTGATATTCGTGATCACGTACTGATGTCATTCGTCTATGTAGAATCACACCCATGACAAGCGCCAATGTCATTGAAAGAACAAAGGCTAGGGCGTTTGTTTCACGAGATTCCTTGAGCAGAGGAATCGTTTGAAAAAGGGCGAAGACAATGAGGGTTGGAAGGGCGGAAACGACCCAAGGACCAGCACCATTCTCCTCAGTCATACCCCGGACAGATGGAAGTCTCAAACAAAGTTAACCATTGGTCAAGACTCGCCGGATTGTGGATGCAAACGTCACGGTGACGGTCCGACCAAGACCGCATGAGAACCTTTCATGCATATGCCGCGCCATCACTCGACTGTTCCCCGACCACTCAGGTATAACGGGCCACTCACCTATCTTTCCCATCACAACTGAAGCGGACGAGATTGTCCACACGACCAAGGATCCTAGCTTCTTTTTC
>CAZMJD010000131.1:4121-5247 GCA_964566385.1 uncultured Candidatus Poseidoniales archaeon
CGATGGACATCCTGGAATTGATGAGTGATGGAAATCGCACCTCCTTCCGACTTGGACTTGCAGCTGCGGAAGCAGGAAAAGTCAGCTTCATTCTCCCTGACGACCCAATACCCCCAGGAAATGAGATGATTGTGGTCATCGAAGGAACTGAAATCAATCATTGGATCGAAAAGAATACCTGGCATGAAGGACGACGCAGACATCCACGTCACATAGGTGATGAACGCACCCTGACCAAAGCTGGTGATTGAGCACTTACTCTTCCTTCAAGGCACGTACCAAAGGCACATCAAGTTGCAACCACGGTACATCAAATAATTGAGAAGGGTCCAACCAACGACCATCATCATGATCACTGCCAAGCAAGGGATCTGTATCACAACCATGTTCGAAGACATGGAGTTCATATTCACGTCCTTTGATCTCACCACATACGACCCCCAAGGGAAGACCTGGTCCAAGTTCAACACAAAGTTCCTCTCCCACCTCACGGATGGCTGTCCTATCCAATGATTCACCTATCCGTCGTTTCCCACCTGGGAACTCCCAACCATCATCTGAAGGGTGATCCCGCCGGTGTGCTGCAAAGATGGCTCCATCGGATCTCCTCAATGCTGCTCCTGCTACAACTGTCCGCGGTGGGCGACCAAGACGCTTAATCCACCATCCCACCCATCTTGCCACCTCTTCGGGCCTCCTATCAGGTACATGAAGAAAAACGACTGGGAGGTCAAGACCAAGACGACGGCAGCACTCCAGCGTCCTGAAGTACGTTTCATTGCAGACATATGATCCAATTCGTTGGAGGGGCGACCATGCTTCGGATAATCCTGTGCAAAGACGTTTCACCACCCTATGCGTCCTAAGCATCTCAGGAGCTCCTTCAATCACAGGACCAAAAACAAGGCGATCTTGGACATCAGAGAGGTGGAAATCGAGATGATTAGAGGCGGTAAGCTCAGCCCGGGGATGCTCAACAGTCCTGTCCACACCTGTGTGAACGATGGCATCCCATCGTTCACCCGATTCCAATCGTCGGGCCACAGACAATGCCCCTTCGGCATCCACAGAAAGAGCTAGCATCTCAACAAGCACAAGGTATTCACCAGAAGTATCGAACACGCCA
>CAZMJD010000132.1:0-5243 GCA_964566385.1 uncultured Candidatus Poseidoniales archaeon
CTCACCAAAGCCGACCGACATGAATGGAGTCCAACAAGAACTGGCATTCAATGGGTTGATCGAAAGGTCATTGGGCATCTGAACAAAGAATGCGACGTTGATATTCGCCTCGCCCTGCCTTCCATCATCTGCCTGAGCAGAAAAGAGGGCAATCGGTGATATCAGCAGCATAGCAATTACAATCAATGGTGTTCGGGTCTTCATAGGCAAGCCTCCGTAGCGGCCATTTGTAATCCGTAGGTGCCTGTTTTAACCGCTTCGGACGTGACAAACCGTTTGAACTACTGGGATGTAGCGTCTTCGATAGCGTTTCTCAAAGATTGCGAGACTGCACGGCCATCAGCGGCACCACCTAGTCGGCCCATGACTGCCCCCATGAGAGGCCCCATCGCCCCCATGCCACGTTCAAGAATGAGAGCGTGCATCTCTTCAACCACTTCTTGGACGACTGCCTTCAAGGCGTCATCATCTGCCGGAACAAAACCGGCATCTTGTGCCTTTTCAGAGAACAGTTGGAGGCGCTCATCAAAAGATATGGAAAGATAGGAGGGCGTCACCCACAATTCTTGGGCAACTGATACGATACCATCTCTTGTCACTAGTCCTTCTTCACGTGCATGGAGAGAGAGAGCCAATAGTGACCATGGGATTTCATCTTCTGTGACATCCACGCCTTCCGCTATTTCAGTACGGGTAGCATCCAATAGCATTGTAGCCCAAGCCTTCGATGGAAGTGACGGGCAACCACTTGAATTTCCTTCGACTCCTTGCAAGAACACTTCCTCAATCTGGCGTCGGACAAGTTGTTGTGCCTGATCTTTAGAGATTCCGTGTTGATCAATGAGATTTTTCGCACGCTCTGATGAGCGAGGAGGGATATTCAAGCGTATCCTGTTCCACCTATCTTGATCCATTTTGACATCAGGCAGATCTGTTTCAGGATACATTCGAGCACCAGTTGGTAAGGGACGCATAGGGCGTGTCGAGAGATCTGGTTCAACGGCGCGCACCTCACGCGGAAGGCGAAAAAAGGCTTGCCGGGCTCTGGAAATAATTGCCTCAAGAGCAAGACGGGCCTGCCATTCGTCGGCTAAAACAATGCAGCAAGCATCTTCTGGACCTGCATTCATCATTGATTTCAATTCATCAAGTCCTGAAGCATCCATCCCATATCCTGGGAGTTCATCACTCTGAATCATGCCATTTACCCCGGCAAGTCGGGCAGCTCCTGCCAATTCTTTACCCAAACGTGGAGCGGGGCGGCCTGCAATCAAGTCTCCTTTCTTCGCTAGAAGGCCTGCGAATCCCGGGAGTCTCACGCCAAGAAATGCATGGCCCGAATCCCGTGCACGTTGAATGATATCATGATTCGAAGTTGACCATGCCTCTACAACGTCAACAATCTCCAAGGGAATGGCATTCATCAATTCATCATGATTCAGCGACCAAGAGGAAGATTCGTCATCATGACGCGAGGGCGGAAGTGAATCCATCCCATGACGGTGACGAAGTTCATTCGCATAGGCGTACATCCCGAATTGGCGCATCATCTCATTCTCGATGATATGAGGGATTTGATCGAGATCCTGACATCCTTTGATCTCAACACGATCACCGCAAGCGATGCTGACATTGAGGTCTTGGCGTATCGTTCCAAGGCCCCGGCGGACGCACCGAGTATCAACCAATATTGCTCCAATCTCTGAAGCGACTGCCCGTGCATGTTCAGGACTGCGAATGTCGGGTGCCGTGGCGATCTCAATGAGAGGTATGCCTAGGCGATCAAGAGTATACACTGCAAGGGTACCTTCCGGGCGATGTCCAGGGGGATGTCGCGCTGAATCCTCCTCAAGAAGAAGCGAATCGATACCTACGCGTATGTCGTCAACAAGCAGGTGCCCATCCGTAGCAAGAAGTGTTGTGCGTTGGAAGCCACTGGTGTTCGAACCATCAATCACCGTTTTCCGCATCGTTCGAAGTGTGGATACTGGTTTCGCGTTGAGCATGCATGCAATTAATGAAGCCACATCAATCGCATCCTCGTCCAACGGATCGGGCGGCGATTCATCGAGCTCGATTAACCCTGCATTAGGGGGGACAATGTACTGGAAGGTGCGATTGCGTTCACCCTCAAAACGTGCCGATATATCGACAATTCCCGCATCTCCACTTGCCGCAATGAGGCGCCGTTCAACCCGTGCCCAATTCATGGGAATCTCTTTGAGAGGGTAATCCCAGAGAATCGAAGGTTGACGACTGTGAAGTTTTCCAGTATCGAGCTGGCGGTGGATCTCTAAGCCACACATGAACCCGATGTTATCGAGGTCAGCAGTGGTGGGATCGAAAGTTGGTAAGTCCACAACTGATGGGGGGTCGACCGAGATACTAATGCCTATCTCACAGGTTCAGCCGAGTTCGTAGATACCATGACGTGGATTGTACAGAACACCGGCCTCGCTTAATCTCCAAAGAATCTCTTTGACCTTGGTTTCAGTCATGCCCTCACGGTCACATTCACCTATGATCGTGTCCTCATGAATCCCTTTTCCATCGCTTAGACGTCGAATGACATCAATGATGATGTCCTGATTCTTGCGTTGTGAAACACTCTTACCAGTGGATAATTCTACTTCATCGAAATATCCGTGCATCATCTCGCTACGCCAGTGCTCCATGATCATGATCGCCGTCTTGGCGTCTTCAGCAGTTGCCACCTCACGTAGATGCAGACGTGCAGACGCCTCTGTAAGACGGATGGCTGCCTCAGCACCACGTGGTGTGATTGCTATACGTGCATACCCATCGTCAACATTCTCTCGCTCACGTGGATCCCGCGTACCAATGTAAAAATCTCGAATGAGATCAGATGCCTGATCATCAAGAGAGGGCGTGCAATTCAATCGCGCATGTGCAACATACTTGCGCATGAAATGAGGTGACAGCACCTCCTCATCCTCATCAATAATCATAGTAACGCCCGATTCAACGTGTACATTGATCGAGCGTTGACCCTGCTTGAGTTCTTCAGGTCGTGCTCCGCGACGATTCTTCAAGATTCGACTTACAACCTCACTATCATGTGTTTTATCCGGTTTGTCAAGCATTGTCCATATCACATCAAAGCGGCTGATGAGAGATGCTTCAAGGCTGGTCTGGGCGCTGAAGGCCTTGTCGAGACGGAATTTGCTGTCGTTAGGATTAGCGGCAGCGACGACGGGGGCTCGGCAATTGAGTTGGGCATTGATTCCTGCCTTATTCACATGGATACGTTGCTGTTCAAGACCCTCATGCATTGCAGATCTATCCTCAGAATTCATTTTGTCAAGTTCATCAATGGCTGCTAATCCGAGATCTGCGAGAACAAGCGCTCCCGCCTCAAGAGTCCAACGACCGCCACTCAATTCATCTTTGACTGCAGTAGCGGTCAATCCCGCTTTAGACGCTGATTGACCCGAGGCTTTCACCCCACGGGGAGATAAATCTGCCATGTAATCAATCAGTTGGGATTTTCCAGTTCCAGGATCACCGAGCATGAGGATGTGTATGTCACCCCTCATACGGCGCCCGTCTTGGTGACGGCGGGCGACTCCACCGAATAATTGCAGTGCCAATGAGCGTTTGATGTGTTGATATCCTTCGATGGAAGGAGCGATTGAGCGGGCAACAAAATCGAGAAGGTCCGGCCTGGCAGTGATCTCTTTGATGTTATCAATATCACTCTCATTGATTCCGACCTCATCATACACCCTATTCTGCATCTCGATGCTCTGAAGTGAAAGCCGCATCTCAAGAACTGGAGAGGGTCGAGAAGGGGTGCCCTGTTGGCGAGTGTAAAGGTAACCATTCGCAATCAATCGATCCCCTGGTTTGAGACGCCCCGCCATGTCTTGTTCAGCGAGTGCACTGATGCGCTCAGGCTGAGCGCCGGAGTCGACATTCTCCGGCATCTCCTGGAGTTCGATGAACTGCGTGTCAACCAGCTCTTCTGTCCGAGTAACTAGGGTCCATTCTGTCTTTGAACGCGGAAGACCACAACCTGCGGCTTCGATGGTTCCGACACACTCCATAGGACTGATCAAGACGTTCTCATCTTCTTGATCAACAAGAGTGATCTTACCACAACTACGGCAGCGAAAGCGGCCAACATATGTCATTGGGCGCACAGCAGATATTCGAGAGACAATCGCCTCAACAGCTACCATGCTGAAGACATCTTCTGATCTCAGTTCTTTGACCAAGCGTAGGCGGTCATGGGGTAGGGATAGAATGCGGAGGAACAGTTTGATCGATTTTCCAAATCGCTCACTAATGAAATCATGAAGAACGCGTGTTCCTTGCTTAATGTGGTCTGCTGGTGATTCAATCAATGATTGCGCGAATTCGGGATGGAAGGTATGGAGTTCGTTATGCATCACCTGCAGATGGCGATGCTCTGGCCATTGAATAGCGAGGTTCGAGATTCGAGTCGTGAGTGTGTCACTCTCAAAGAATGAACGCCATCGACCGGGGATGTCAACAGATGCAATCACGTGAACCTTGAGTACCGACGAGTGGGAGCATATCAATTGTCGCTTCACAACCCCTTTACTTCCTGTGGAATAACAGCGTCGGCGGCTCCAATTACATTCAACTAGTGTTTGCTGAAAACCATAGAACATCATCGGTCTCTCATGTCCTTTCAGGATTATTCTGCGATGTTGATTCCATTGGATAGGCTCATGCACATCCTTGTGTTGCCACCGTCATGGATTACGCCCATTCTGGCGTTGACATCACTCTTGAAGCGCATAGCGTCGCCGCATTAGTAGGGGCACTCGGACCTTCAATACGGAAGAGCGGACAACTAGGAGCGCCTCTTGGAGAAGTTGGGGGCTTCAGCGGAGTGATTGAATTTGGTCCAGACGCATTGGCATTGTGTACAGATGGAGTTGGTAGCAAACTTTTGCTGGCTGAAGAATTTGGAACATGGGATCATGTGGGAATGGATTGTGTTGCAATGAATGCGAATGACCTGCTTTGTTGTGGGGCCGAACCCCTTGCTTTCGTTGATTATCTTGCAGTACCCCAAGCTAATGAGGTACTTCATGCTACATTAGGAAGATCGCTCTATCGCGCAGTCACCGCTGCTGGGATGACACTATGTGGAGGGGAGACTGCAACATTACCGGGAATTGTCAATTCGATCGATCTGTCTGGGGCTGCACTTGGCCATATTCCCGGACGGCAGACCATTGATCAGGAAC
>CAZMJD010000133.1:0-5231 GCA_964566385.1 uncultured Candidatus Poseidoniales archaeon
CATTTACTATATAATTTGATAATAAATTAAACTATATAGAATTCATTTTAAAATATCTATTTTTTTAATTCTTCAATTTCTTTTTTGATGGATTTAATTTCGTTTACTAAATAAGGTATTAATTTAGTTTTATCTACGCCTTTATAGGTAGAACCGTCAGGATAAGTATTTTCCTCAACCAAATCTGGGAATAACCGCTAGACTGATGGAACATCTCGATCCAGAGGAAGAGGACAGATGGAGATCTACACCACTACGACCATTGATTGATGAAGGGAAGACAAAGGGATTCACACGAGCACTGTTGTCTCGATTGGGACCTGTACGAGCCGCTCTCATCGAACATGATGGAGGGATGGAGGTCACATCAGCCAACTTGAATGAAGAGACAGGAATGATCGACGTCGTCATCAATCTCACTGGGGGATGTGTGGCATGTGGGGCAGCTCCGGGCACCCTACAGAGCATGGTTCACGATCTCAGCAATGATTCAGAGATCGGCCGGGTTCGCTTTGATTCAGCAATCAGGGACGCCCAACGAACCCTGATCCAAGACTACCTCGATAAGGCAACAGGACTTGAATTCGTCTAATCATGAACGTAAACGTATCAATAAGCACATGATTTTCCGTTCCATCAACCTCTATTCGTTGCATCGTTTCCGAGAGCCGTGAGCGGCGCTACACCTCCTGCGAGAGTCTGTACTTTCGAACGGCGAGTGAAGAACGGCCTCGCTCGGATAGGAACCCTACGCATAGGAAAGAGGAGTATGACAACACCCGCTCTCTTGCCCGTGATCAATCCACACCTCAGCACCATCCCAGCGGATGAGATGCAAGAGCGTCATGGCATTGAAGGAATCATCACCAACGCCTGGATTCTACAACGCTCCGAATCGTTCAGCCAAATCGCACTGACAGAAGGAGTACATGCTGCGGTGAACTTTGATGGAATCATCGTGACCGATTCAGGTACATTCCAATCGTACGTCTATGGTGAAGAGAAGGTTGACCCGATAGGGATTCTTGACTTTCAGGACGCAATAGGGGTCGATATTGCTACGATGGTCGACGTGTTCACAGAACCACATCACAACGAAGCAGAGGTCGCTTCAGCTGTCGAGATAACACATGAACGTGGCGCTGAGGCTCTCCATCATCTGAAAAGAATCGCGGGAGAGGATCATTTACCGACTCCTCTGAACGGGCCAATTCAGGGAGGAGTACATCCACATCTACGACGAACAGCTGCTGAGAAGATGGGCGATCTGTCGTTCGCAGTCCATCCTATCGGTGGTATCGTTCCACTGATGGAAGCTCAGCGGTATCGCGATCTGGTACGGATCATCGCCGCAGTCAGACCGATACTCGGTGCCGGTCGGCCGATTCACCTGTTCGGTTGTGGGCATCCTCATCTCTTCGCCCTGTCAGCGGCTCTGGGAATCGACCTCTTCGATAGCGCTGCCTACGCTCTATTTGCACGAGATGGACGTCTTCTGACTCCTGAAGGAACGTACAGGTTGGAAGATATTGATGAGTGGCCATGGCCAATACCATCTGCAACTGACACCTCACCGAAGGCCCTGCGAAGTTCATCAGAGAATGACCGAATAGAACTCTTGGCTCGCCTCAACCTCGAGGCGAGCATCGCAGAGATAGAGACCATCAGACATGCGATTCGCTCGGGCACCCTCTGGGAATTGGTAGAGAGACGCTGCCTAACTCACGCACGGTTGCATGAGGCACTGATCGAAGTGCAGGACATGATGCAAAAGGATGGCCCTGAAGGAATGGGAGGGCTTCTGATCGATTCAGCACGACCAGTACAACATCGTGTGCAGCATTGCTTCAATGGTAGTGATAATCATCGACCTGACCTGATTGCAGCAACGCGTCTCATCCAATCTCGATGGAAACCACCGGGAAATGCCCGGCGAGCGCTCATCATTGCACACGCCCCTCCACCTTACCGCCATCATGAGTTACCAGATCACGAAGAAGGAGTAATTCGATTCATTCTGACCCCTATAGGCCTGCTTCCCATCGGCCTAGAAGACCTTGCTCCATGGTCAATGATCCATGCACCTGAGCAACAGTGGACAACGGAGCCAAATCCAGAGATGATCGATGATCAATTGGCGGCATTGGGTTGTCAGGGTCTTCCATGGGACCTCTGCTGCTTTGACGGGCGGGAACCTGTCCGGCCTGAGGGTACGCGACCGGACTCCAATGAACGCACATTGACTCCCGAACAGAACGAAGAAGTGCGAAGCAAACTACTCGTCCTGCTCGCTATCGATGCCGAGGGTTGGCTTACTGAATATGGACCTCTAAAGGGGCGCAGATCAGGGTCATCTCGCTTGACGAACGTCCTCGATCGAAATGGAGTGCACATGCTCTCCATGCGCCTCAACGATGGAGGCATCTCTCTGACCGATGAAGGCGCTGCTTGCTTCGCACACATCGAATCAACGAAAGATTACCCTGGTGTACCAAAAGTGGTGATCGACGAACATGCTGTGCCCTTTGTCAGAGAGGGTCGAAACGTATTCCACGGGTTCGTGCTAGAGGTAGGCCCAACACCAATCGTTGGCTTGCCTTGCCTTATCTGCGAACCTGATGGAGGTGTGATTGCTCACGGTGTTCCAACCGGAGGAGGGGCCGATCTGGTCGCCGCGGGAAAAGGTATGGCTGTGAGGGTTCGAGGGGTCATTGCAACGCAGAAACCATGAACACCAGCACGCTGCCCACTGTGTGAACCTCGCCGAGCAACTCATCATTGAGGCCGAGGGACTCACGAAGCGCTATGGTAGTAATCTCGCACTCGACAGTGTCGACATCAGTATAGGTCCAGGAGGAACCGGGCTTCTTGGACCGAATGGGAGCGGAAAATCAACGATGATCAAGACCTTGCTCGGACTCATTCAGCCATCGTCCGGTCAAGCGAAGGTCATGGGTCATGATATCGCAGAATCAGGGGATCTGATACGTCAGCGAGTTGGTTACATGGCCGAGTACGATTGTCTCAATCCCGGTCTCAAGGCAGTGGACCACGTGGCATACTCTGGAGAACTCCTTGGAATGAATCCTGCAACAGCAAAGCAGCGAGCGCATGAGACTCTAGAATACGTTGGACTACGTGACCAACGCTACCGCACCATCGATTCCTTTAGCACCGGCATGCGCCAATCCACAAAATTAGCATGCGCCCTGGTCAACGACCCTGAATTCCTCATCTGTGATGAACCAACAAATGGGCTTGATACAGAAATCAAAGAGTTCATGCTCAACACTCTGAACAACATCCTCGCCAATGAAGGGCGAAGCCTGCTCATGACCAGCCACATCATGGAAGATGTGGAAGCGGTCTGTGACAAGATCATCATGATCGATCGAGGGCGCGTCATCGCTCAAGGCCGCATCGAGGATCTCCGTGCTATCGATCGAGAGGTCGAAATCCACGCTTGGGGTAGCATCGATCAACTTGAACGGAGCTTGCTCAATGCTGGACATAAGGTGCGAAGAAGAGGTCGCATCCTGCGCATCCCACACAGAGAAGGATTGAGCGCAGAGATCCTGGATGCTGCAACAAAGACAGGTACGCAGATTCGGCGAATGGTCGACCATGAAGCGAGTCTAGAGGACCTCTTCCTTGCCGTGATGGATCGACTTGGCTATGGAATAGGAGAAACGGGGCCTGAACAGGAGGCAAAGGTATGACTGAAACGTCAGATGGAGAGGTGAAACTCGACAAGATCGAGGGGACGACTCGCATCCAATCAGCATGGTCTGGAGATTCATCCACACAAGGACAAGCACTTGCGGCAGGGAGTGTGGTATACGAGCAGATCTATCGCCCCTGGGATGGTGAACTCGGCGGAAGATGGATCCGAAATTTCTCGATATGGAGACATCATGTGTATGGGATCTTCATCGGAGGTCACAAACCATGGTCCATCGTCATGAGACTTGGAACACTTCTGCTCTTTCTTGGAGCCATGTACGATCTACTCATCGTTTTCATCGCCTCTCTGTCAGGAGAGGAATCTCTGCTGGAGGTCGTGGGCATCAAGCGAACGACTCTCTTCAACCAAGTGTTAGGATATTTTCCACGTAACGCCATCTGTTTTCCACTGATTGCAGCCATGCTTGCTGGCGGACTCATCAGCGAAGATCGTCGTCATGGCATGTCTGCAGTTTATTTCTCTAGGCCAATCTCACGAATCGATTATGCGGCCATGAAATACCTCTCAATGGCCTCAGTGCTCGGAGCAGTTGTCCTAATCACACTCACCACCTTCTACGTCGGTTCGATTGCACTCACAGGAGAGGGATGGAACTTCCTGCTGGAGACCTTTCCTCTCTACCTCTTTGCCATGGTGGCTGGAACGATGTTGGTCTTGACCTACACCAGCATTGGAATGGCATTGTCCTCACTGAGCAGGGGACGATATCTGCCGGGAGTATCATTCATCGCACTGCTCATCGGAACACGCATCCTCGCTGGAATCATTGATGGGGTATTCAACCGAACCATCCTCTACGTCCTCTCGCCATTCGATGTCGTCGCCCACCTCGGTCAAGTGATGATGGGGATTCCATCGAAATATGACCATAGTTGGACATTGAGTCTAGTCTCGATGGTTCTGATGAACGCAATCTCACTGTATGTTCTGGCCGTGCGCATCACCTCGATGGAGGTGACCCGCGAATGAGTACGACGGCACCAGCGGTTCTGTTCGACCATGTCTCCAAGTGGTATGGCACAGTTATTGGGCTCAACGAACTCTCGGTCGCAATCTCAGGGGGCGTCACAGGCCTATTAGGACTCAATGGAGCCGGAAAGTCGACCTTCCTGAAACTCATCGTCGGTCGGCTGAAACCAAGCAAAGGCACCGTACGCCTGTTCGGAATCGACCCATGGAGGAATACAGCACCCTTTGCACGGGTCGGATATTGTCCTGAGACGGAACGAATGTACGACTGGATGACTGCATATCAATTCGTGGCCACATTCGGCCGATTGTACGGATATCGTCGCAGCGAAGCAGAAGGTCGTGCAGAGATGGTGCTTGATCTGGTAGGACTCACTGATGTCATGCATCGAACAGTCGGCACATACAGCAAGGGCATGCGGCAGCGAGTCAAGATCGCTCATGCTCTTGTCAATGAGCCTGATCTTCTCATTCTCGACGAACCACTCCATGGATGCGATCCTATTGCCCGAACCGT
>CAZMJD010000134.1:0-5209 GCA_964566385.1 uncultured Candidatus Poseidoniales archaeon
CATGTGATTTTCCGTGACGCGTCGCTTACCCTCCCTAAGCGCGACCATGCCTGCTTCGGTAGTCAACGCCTTGATATCTGCACCAGAGAATCCCTCTGTCTTGTTCCCCCATTTCTTTAAGTCTAGTTTGTAGGTCTTGATACTCTTGAAATGGATCTTCAGAATGGCACTTCGCGCTTCGAAGTTAGGTAATGGAATCTCTATGACCCTGTCGAAACGACCCGGCCGAAGAAGTGCATCATCAAGGATATCTGGTCGATTGGTAGCCGCTATGATCTTCACATCATCGAGCTGTTCGAATCCATCTAATTCAGCGAGTAGTTGCATGAGCGTTCGTTGCACTTCTCTGTCACCTGATGTGGTTGAATCAAGCCGTCTTGCCCCGATTGCATCGATCTCATCAATGAAGACGATTGAAGGCGACTTCGTTCGTGCTAAATCAAAGAGCTCTCGGACAAGTCGCCCCCCCTCTCCAATGTATTTCTGAGCCAGTTCTGAACCAACTAATCGTATGAAAGTTGCTTGGGCCAATGATGCAAGTGCTTTCGCCATCATCGTTTTTCCGCACCCGGGTGGTCCTACCAAAAGCACGCCCTTCGGTGGCTCAATCCCTATCCTTCGGAAGTCTTCTGAGCGCGTGAGGGGCCAGATCAACGCCTCGGTGAGTAATTCAATCTGTTCGTCGACACCCCCAAGGTCTGCGAAAGTGGTGCGTGGTTGTTCAATCATCTCAGCACCGGTAACAAGAGGATCACGACCTGCATCGAGAACATCGACGATCGAGAGAGTATCTTGATGGAGGCTGACTCTGGCACCTGCTGTTAAGCTGGCTGAGTCGATCTTAGGATTGATATGTACAAGGAACACTGTGCCGTTGCTTGAGCGAACGACTGCTTTTGTCGAATCAATCACATCCTGTATTTGTCCAACAACAAGTGGTGGTGATTTCAGCATTCGTATATCATCGTCAAGACGCGTGACCCTCTTTCTCAGATCTGCAATTTGTCCTTCTAAGAGCACCTTATCTGACATGAGATGTTGGGCTTTGTTCCTCAGTGTCTCAATGGTCTGCTCGAGGTCCTTGGTCGAAGCATCAAGCGTATCCCGATGTATCGGCGTATGTCCTTCATCAACCTCTGTACCCACGTATGACGATGGCTGACCTCACTTATGGATGATTTCCCCTCGTACAGCAGATTCAAGTCGTTCGTAGCACAGGTACTGGTTGCGGGAGTGTGGATGTGACCTGTGAACTCTGTGGTGCTCTCAAAGTCGCTACTAGGATGGTGGTTGTCGATCGGGCAGAGGTAAGGGCCTGTCGGCAGTGTGTTGAGAGGACTGGCCGGACATGGGAGCAGCCGCGCCCAGCTACATCACGCCCAACAGGTGCCGGGAGTCAAAGAACGCGGCAATTCTCTGGAGGTTATGGTCGAACAGGGAAAACAGGTCGTGATATCATGATGAAAGATGTTGAGGAGCTGGTCCATGACTTCTCTTCGCGTATCAAGTCGGCTCGAGAACTTCGAGGTTGGGATCAGCGTGAGTTCGCCCGCTCAGCTGCTGAGAGAATCAATGTGATTCAACGTATAGAATCTGGAAAACCCGCCCCGGATGATACGATGCGTAAGATTGAGAAATTACTTGATATCGAACTCTTCGTAACTCGACAGGAATCCACACCTGTCACACGTTCGGTACCTGGTCAGGGGATGACTCTTGGTGACCTTGTTGACCTCTCAGAGATGCGTTCTGATGATTGACGGTAGGAGATTATGCGTCCGCTGCACATCATTCATCTGCAGCAGGATGATCCAAAAAAGTGCACGGCAAGAATGCTCGCAAGACGTGAACTAGCCATTGTTCACCAACGTATAGGTGGCCCATATCGTGGAATCCTGTTAGATCCACTCTGCGGAAAGGTCCTTGGTCCTGAGGATAAGAACCTCCCTCATCCATCGGTCATCGCTCTTGATTGCTCATGGAAGTCGATCGAACCCTCGATCGAGGAACTCGATAGAACGCGTCGCCTCCATCACCGGACTTTACCGCTCTTGCTCGCTGCCAGTCCAGTCTCATGGGGCAAACCGGGTCGTCTGTCGACAGCTGAAGCTCTTGGCGCAGCCCTCATGCTGCTTGGAGAAGAGGTGCAGGCCAATGAGGTGTTGTCAGCCATCACATGGGGTGAACAGTTTCTGAAGTTGAATCGCGAACCTCTGGAAGCGTATTGTCAAGCAACCAGTTCCGAGGAGCTCGTGCAGTTGCAGTTCGAATTCTTTGATTAGTTTCAATGGCCTTTGAAGATCATTTCCAAAACGATTCATTTGGGGTCCCTGCATAGCACCCCATCACCCAAGGGAAGCTGAATGTGACAAAGTAAGCATAGCCCCCATTGATCACCATGCCGTTGCACTGATCAAGGTCGCCTTGACCTTCCTGCCAGACAAAATCATCTCTGAATTGGCCATTCCAAGTGCTCCCTGAGAAGGCCTCTTCTCCTTCAAGATTGGTTCGCTGACCATCTCGTAATATATGTCACAAGTGAGGCAACCATTCGAGCCATGAAAAATCCACTCCGTGAATGGCTTTAGATGTGTTCAGAACCAATGTTGATGCTTACCTAACGCGGGAACCAGGTGGTACATCTTTGTCCAACGTGAGCAACGAAACTGTACCCTCATCACCATCAGCAGCTAGGAGCATTCCTTCTGATTCGATACCTCTTAGTTTTCGTGGGGCGAGGTTGGCTACGACGACTACGTTACGCCCTACAAGTTCAGACACATCGTAATGATCACGCAGGCCCGCACATACTGTTCGACCTTGTTCACTGCCATCATCGATTGACACAACGTAGAGCCGGTCTGCCTTTGGATGGATGTCCACTGTTTTTACCTTGCCAACAATCATCTCGACCTTGGCAAAGGTCTCGAACTCTATGCTTTCATCTTCCACATTCTCGACTTCTGCATCTTGTTCTTCATCTCTTCTGACTGAATCTTCACCTGCAATCTCCTTTTCACGTTCAAGAATCTCGTCCAAGTCGAGGCGTTGAAAGAGTGGTGAGATCTGATCAGATGGTTCAGGTAACGTGTCTAATTCTGCTGCGGTATGCCAGCTGACATCATAGATATCTCCATCTTCACCTAGCATCTTCCAAAGTCTCTCAGCCTGGAATGGCATGAATGGGCGAGTCCAGATGGCGAGGCTACGAACGAGTCTGAGAGCCCACGCGAGAGCTGCGAGTGGCCCGCTACGGTCTACACCCTCTTGAGGCTTGAGTGCGGTCCATGGTGCGTTGGACTGAAGATGTTGGTTTCCGAATTGGCAGATGGCCATGATCTCCTTGAGCGCTTTCTTGAATTCAGAATGCCGAAGATGGAGAGTGGCTGCCTCTGCTCTTTCCTGAACTACAGCCGTGGAATCACTGAAACTCACTTGGTCGTTGAAGTGAGCGATTGAGATCTGCTTGTCATCCTCGTCGACAATGCGCTGGCATAATGAAAGAACTCTGTGTACAAGATTACCATACGTGCTGATCAATTCGTGATTAACCCGCTCAACAAATTCCTTCCATGTGAAATCAGCATCAGATTGTTCAGGCATCTGAATAGTCAGATAGTACCGCAATTGATCGGGGTCATGATGCTCTAAGAACGATGGAAGCCAAATTGCATGCTTGCGTGATTTAGAGAATTGACCTCCATCGAGCATGAGATATTCCATTGCAGGGATGTTGTGAGGTAGGGCAAGATCTCCTCGCTGAGGGATGCTCGGATCATCGTCACCGGCTTTCGCTTGGTTGAGGCCCATGAGGATGGCTGGCCAGATAATCGAATGGAACGGAATGTTATCCTTGCCGAGGAAGTAAAGATGTCTTGGTTTCGCGTCATCATCTTCGATGACCCACCATCGCTTCCATGCATCTGGTTCTCCTACTTGTTCGGCCCAGATCTGGCTACAGGTGAGGTAGCCTTGTACTGCTTCAAACCAAACGTATACGCACTTATCAGACCAACGTGCATCTTCGAGCGGTAGATCGATGCCCCAGTCGAGGTCACGGCTGATGGCTCGTGGACGCAACTTCTGTTCAAGCCATTGTGATGTTACTGCCCGGACATTTGGCTTCCAATCTTTGCTGTTCTCATCGAACCAATCCTTGAGCACCTCCTGGAAGATGTCGAGCCTGTAGAAGAGATGCTCAGTCTCGAGCACGCTGATCTCTCTCTCTGGATGGAGTGCAGATGATGGATTGACAAGCTCACTAGGTTCGTAGGTGGAGCCGCATTGATCGCATTGATCGCCGCGTGCTTCTTCGTTCTGACAGGACGGACAGGTTCCTTTCACATATCGATCAGGTAGGAATCTTCCTCCTTCCTCCCCTTTCTCGTAGTATTGATCACTCGTCTGAACAACAAGCATGTCAGCCTCATGAAGTATCTGTATGTGTTTCTGGACCCGGCTGACATGGCCAGGATGTGTTGTTCTATTGAACAACCCACCACCATCTTCTGGGTTGCCGCGAGTTCCATCTTCAGCTCCGAAATTCACTCCAAGATCCTGCAGTGCTCGTGAGTTGATGGCATGGAATTTGTCAACGATGGCTTGTGGTTCGACCCCTTCCTGCTCTGCTGAGATGGTTATCGGTGTTCCATGCTCGTCGGAACCGCTGACCATGAGCACTTTGTTACCACAAGCGCGTTCGAATCTTGCCTGGATATCTGGCGGTAGATAGCACCCTGCCACGTGGCCAAGGTGGAGTGGGCCATTGGCGTATGGCCAAGCCACCGAGATGAGTACATGCTCGCCCATGTATTTGCTACAAGGGTCCTGTACATCTGTGTGACGCATGCATGGAACATTTGATAGGCATGCATCATGTCAACGGTATGCTGTACCGCAGCATGGGACCTGCATGGGATACGAGACCATCTTCTTGTATGTGGGGGTGGCACTGGGCGTGTCCTTTGTTTGCTCAGTCCTTGAAGCAGTCCTTCTGTCGATGACGCTGAGTCAAATCAACGTCCTACAGAATTCAGGACGGCGTAGTGGAGCGATATGGGCAGTTCTGAAAGAGGATGTAGAACGGCCATTGACTGTGATATTGACCTTGAATACCATTGCCCATACGGTAGGAGCAATCGGGGTTGGCTCAGAGGTTCAGAACATGTATCAAGATGCTGATTTCGCTGTAGCTGTCGCATCGGGCCTA
>CAZMJD010000135.1:0-5166 GCA_964566385.1 uncultured Candidatus Poseidoniales archaeon
CCTGGTGATTCTCAGAGCTGTTTCCAGGTAGTTCTCAAGGACTATCGGTGTGAATGGTATTTGGTGCTCCTGTCCGCCTCTCCAAAAGGCGTCATTGCCTCTCTGGCGATTGAGGAGACGATCATTTGGACAGCACCCGGATGGAATCGCCGTGCAGAGGTCGAGACTTTTGCACGATGTACTCCATCATCGCTGGTCAAGTCCTTTTCGCCTGAGATCGCCTCCTCTCTACTACGCCTCTGTGAGCGTGTTTCTCTGCGTCGCTTCAGTCGCCTCGACCCGATTTCCGATGGGCTCCATTCATGGTGTGCTTGGGGGAGTATCGCTCAAGTGAGGCTTGCGCTGCATGCTCTTGTTGTGGGGGGATGTCGAAATGAGATGGCGCGATTCACATTACATGCCATTGAAGGACGCCGTCGCGTCAGGACCTCCATTTCGAGGTGGAAAGGACACTGCGGGACCATCCGAATCCCTCGTCTGCCCGGTTGTCTTGTTCCATTTTTGATCTCTGAACTTGTGTCTGACCCCGCACCTGAGGTCCGGATCGTTTCGGGTGGCCATCCGCTTGTCCCTGCCTTGTGGTGCTGGACCATGGGTCGTTCTGGCTTACATCTTGAAGGTGCTCTGGGGCCGAAGCAGGTCTCGTTGTGTTGAGGGGAATGTATTGAAACGGCCCGCGCCCGGCAAGTTCCATGCAAGTGAGCATTGTCCTCGGCTCGAAATCCGACCTTCCAGTGGCTGAGAAGGCGACCAAGGTGTTCTCTGAATTTGGTATTGTACATCAGGTGCGTGTTGCCTCTGCACATCGCTCACCAAGTCACCTCGAATCAGTCATCAAGGAAGCCGAGGAAGCAGGAGCTCAGATCCACATTGCGATGGCAGGGTTAGCTGCAGCTCTGCCTGGAGTGGTGGCAGCGATGACAACGAAACCCGTGATTGGGGTCCCAGTTGGTGGCCGGGTACCATATGATAGTCTGCTATCCATTGTTCAGATGCCCCCTGGAATCCCTGTAGCTTGTGTGGGGGTCGATCGAGGAGATAATGCGGCTATTCTCGCTCTACAGATCCTAGCCCTCAGCGATTCTGAACTTCATGCAGCCGTTGAACAGCATCGTCATAACGCCTACCAGAAGGTCATCAGTGATGATTCAGCACTTCAATCCGAGCGAAATTCCGATGGTCCCCTGAACTCGGGGGCATGACACTTGTTCGACCCGAACAAATTCATCACTTCAGCAGTTGAGGAATTGACTCAAGCAATGCCTGACAAAGCGATCATCGCTTGCAGTGGTGGTGTCGATTCTACTGTGGCAGCGGTTCTGGCAGCCCGTGCCATAGGTGATCGTCTCACGACGGTCTACGTCGACACGGGCCTGATGCGACACGGTGAGACCGAACATGTGCGTGGCATGTTGGAACGCCTTGACTTGGACCCCATCATTGTCGATGCATCTGATCGGTTCTTCAAAGCCCTCGAAGGCGTTGAGGAGCCTGAACAGAAGCGCAGAATCATTGGTGAAATGTTGATTCGGGTCTTTGAGGATGAGCAAGAGCGCTGTGGGGCGACTCACTTGGTCCAAGGCACCATCGCTCCAGATTGGATCGAGAGTGGTGGAGGTAATCGTGACACGATCAAGTCTCATCACAACGTGGGAGGCTTGCCAGAGGACATGACGTTGGAGATCGTCGAGCCTCTGAGGGATCTGTACAAGGATGAGGTGCGCATGATTGCTCGCATCCTTGATATCGAGACTGCAGAGCGCCAACCTTTTCCAGGTCCCGGCTTGGCTGTGCGCACCCTTGGTGCCTGTACGCCAGACCGAGTCGCTACCACGCGAGCAGCCTGTCATATCGTTGAGACCCATCTCGACAAGGCTGCCGCA
Organism: uncultured Candidatus Poseidoniales archaeon; assembly: GCA_964566385.1. GTDB lineage: Archaea > Thermoplasmatota > Poseidoniia > Poseidoniales > CAYMED01 > CAYMED01. The sequence goes on from CAZMJD010000135.1 coordinate 1,884, forward strand.
GATGGCTTGATGGAAGCCCCTTGGCAGTACTATGCTGCTCTGCTTCCAGTTCGCTCGGTCGGAGTCCATGGTGATGTGCGCGCATACGGGGAGACCATTGTTGTTCGAGCAGTGCAATCCTTTGATGGCATGTCCGCACGCTGTTCGAGGATTCCACATGATGTCCTTGAGACAATCTCGACCGAGATCACCAACCAACTGAAAGGTCAGGTGAATCGAGTTGTGTATGACGTCACTCACAAACCACCGGGCACGATTGAGTGGGAATGACGCCTTCATCTCCTGTCGCAAACGTCTTGAACGACCTGCCGGTGGCCAGCATCAGCCGGTTTAGCTTAGTTGGTGGAGCGGTGGACTGTTAATCCACAGGTCGCAGGTTCGAGTCCTGCAACCGGCGCTCAGTCTGTAGTATCACCACAGCTCGCTGTTGCCGCCCTTTCGAGATCTGACAAAGGCGAGGATGACGAAGAGCACCCCTATCATGAGGAATATCTGGACTGCAGGCTGAGATAGCAGATCACCTAACCCTTGGGAGCCAGCCTCCCGCTGACTTGTTCCGTCTTCATTTCCGCTAGACGTCTCTCCACTCGAATCTGGAGTTGTGTCTGGAGTCGTGTCTGGTAATGACGAGGCCGCATCTTCCTCTGCGATTGAGAATACCACGCCTGACGAGTTAGCATTGCTTGAGGCATCGACGGCCGTCACAGTCAATGTGTAGGTCTGTAGTGCGACGAGTTCTGGGTAAGGATCGATTGTCATGTCGTGGTTCTTGCGTAACGCGACGTTATCCCCAGTGAAGGTCTGACCCCCGACCTCGATCGATTCAGTGGTCGCCTCATTAGTGTACCATGTGACGCGTAGTGAACCTCCTTCAAGGACTTCGACAGCGAGGTTCAGCACCTCTGGGGGGGTATCATCGATCTGGCTCAATGTCGTAAGGAACAGGTCTGCGAAAAGCGTTTGATTCCCGTCCATGACGCGGATTCGTATCCAGTAGTCCTTGCCAGGTTCCAATCCGGTGAGTGTAGTCGCATGCCCGGTCGCTGCAGGTGTCTGGATGGAGATATCATCCCAATCACTCGGTTCTTGGTCTGCGAAGACCACAGCGACGCTGGCGTTGGTCTCCACTGTCGTTGACCACACGATGACCGCTGATGTTGCAGTGACTTCCTCTACCGCAGCACCGTACACCTGTTGGCCCACCTCGGGCAACTCGATGCCAGTCAATACTGCTGGTTGTTTATCTTCGACATTAAATGAGGCCAGCATCGCCTCCTGTCCATCTCCTTCTAAGACCATGTCGAGTACGTTCGGGTCGTAATCGATGCCATCGTCAGGATTTGGATCCGCACCACCACCGAGCCTCCAGGTTTTAGCCTCAGCATCGACATCACGCCATTTACCCGGACCGAATCCGTCTTGTGAGCCAACCACGATGACGAAGCGATACGAGGGGATATCATCTCCGATGACTGATTTCGAGACAGTGATCGTGATGGTATTGGTCGTTACATCTCCATGTACTTCGATACCTTTTGCACTTGTCTCGCCGCTCTGGGCCTGCACTGCTTTGACAGCTCCAGGATCACCTGTGGCTGAGATGGCGACCTCCCAAGCCCATTCGGGGTCGACGACCGCATTGGCTCCCTCCAGCATGTCGGTTTCACCCCACATGTAGTCGCCTTTGTCGACATAGATCTGGACGATCTGGTGGCTGAATCCGTTGGAAAGGCTCCAGAAGTCGGTCATCTCTGCCATGGTCACTTCGAAGCGAGCGTTCCATGCACTCTGACTCACCTTCAGATGGGTGATGTCCCACAGCCCGATTCCAGGATCGAAATCTGCTGCTAGTGGATATGTGTAGGACCCCGCACCGTTCTCATCTCCGGTGGCATCGTCAATGTCGAGCAGTGTCACCCATTCCTCAAGGTCGGGCATGACTGCCTCGGCAGGTGCAGGTGGCGCCATCTCGGCCTCTGTACCGTCACCGTACGCCAGCGATTCTGCTTGCGAGGTGACCACCTTCACTCTGGTAGAGTAACGTGGAGCCAGACCGAGCTCAGACCATGGGATACGGAATTCATAGACATCATCTGCTGCACATCCTCCAAGAATCGAAGTGCTAGATAGCACCCACTGCTCCATGTCTCCCGACTTCCCTCGAGCCTCGAACAGGTTGTACTTGGCTTTGCCATCTGCGCGCAATTGGTCGAAGTCGAAGGAAACCATTGTCTTGGCAGGGAATCCGAGCACCTGATTACCGTAATAGGTGAGGAAGTTTGTCTCGACCTCGTTGAAATTGACAGCGTTAGGTTGCATGAAGTAGAGTGATAGATCGGGATTCCATGATGCATCATGGGCTTGCCATGTATTCACTGGATCTGGCAGATCGACTCGAACATAGACATTCGAGGCATCGAACCCGAGATGGAACGATTCGATATCGAGCTTGTTCGGCCCTATGACCGTTGAAGCATCATAGCGGGCAGCACCATCCCATTCCCCCGGTAGAGCGATTCCGTCGATCATCGGTTCGATCACTCCACCATATGGGGTGGATGGTGATGCGGCTGCAGTCCACAGGTCGAGCAGATATGGTGGCAGGTCCAACCCGACTGCTCGGTAGATGTTCGAGAGGTGAACCTTGTATAGGACGTCCCAGTTCTCGTCGTATCCGCTGTTCTGGTCGAGGCCATACCACCAGAACCAGTCGCTACCCTCAGCGATGTAGAGGGATTCCCACGCTGCATCAAGACCTGAGTGGTCTGGATTGTCAGCAGCGAAATCGACGAGAGCCTGACGTGCCTCGATCAATCGTTGCCACCCTAAGCTTTCCTCTTCCTCTCCCGCCCATGTTGACAGTGTGCCATCGATCCATGATCCCTCACCGATGGTGGCGATCTCTGGCAGTGTTCTGTTTCCTTCTAGGAATTCACCCGGCGTGGTCGTCACAACAGTTGGATGGCTTGAGAGACGTTCGTACCATTCGTGCATGAATGGCCGGGCACCATCAGCATGCTGGAACTCTGACATGAACATCCAGTTCTCGCCGTCCAGGGCAACGGTGAGCAGATGGTCCGAGGGATCTTTGCCGTCGAGAATCAACTCTGTGCGAACACCATCGAGATATCCAAGGAAGTCATTTACAGCATCTGTGGGTGTCATCGTGCCATACTGGAAAGCGATGCGGTCTGAGATGACGCGATCCCTGAAGACCACGGCAATCTTGCTGCCATCATCGGCTGTAACGTTCCATGGTGTGGCCAGCACAGCGGGATCATCT
>CAZMJD010000136.1:0-5164 GCA_964566385.1 uncultured Candidatus Poseidoniales archaeon
GATTCGCTCGGCGACCGAGATTACGGGTCCCGCCATAGAGAGTGGTTCGCAAGGGAACTTGAAGATCATCGCCCGAGCAGGCGTGGGGGTAGACAACATTGACATCACCGCCGCCACCCATTTCGGTATCATCGTGGTCAATTCGCCTGCCGCTTCCACTCAAGCTGTCGCTGAACTCACAATTGGACACCTGCTTGCGTGCGCAAGAATGATTCCGAAAGCCTTTGTCACAATCAAAGCAGGTGAGTGGCAAAAAAATGAATTCACCGGTCACGAATTGGGAGGAAAGCACCTCGGCCTGGTAGGATATGGGCGCATTGCACAAGAGGTTGCGTCTCTGGCCAAGGCCTTCGGCATGACCATCCACACATTCGATCCATTCGTGTCGCCTGAAGATTTTGAGAAGAAAGTCGTGGTGCACGAGGACTTGCTCGGCCTTGCACACCATTGTACACACCTAAGCATACATTGCGGCCTAACTGAAGATACTCGCCACATCATCAATGAGAAGGTGCTCAATGCACTTGCCAAAGGAGATGGGCCTGCTGTGCTGGTCAATTGTGCTAGGGGAGGATTGGTCGATGAGGACGCAGCGTTAGCTGCTCTTGAGGATGGCCGACTTGATGCCTGTGCCTTCGATGTATTCGATGAAGAACCTCTCGACCCTGAGCATCCTCTCCCTAAGCACGACAATTTCATTGGAACGCCACACATAGGTGCTGCAACCATAGAATCTCAAGAGAGAGTTGCTGCACAGACCGTAAAGGCGCTACTGGCAGCATTAGATGGAAAACCAGAACTCGGTTGGGTCAACAAACCAGCGGAGAGTATGTAAGCCACGGGTCGCCGATTCTGCCCAAGATGGTTCATCGCATCCTGATGCACGTCGATCTGGACGCCTTCTTCGCCTCTGTCGAACAGGTGATTCTCAATATCGATGAGGAGACCCCTTTGATCATAGGTTCCGATCCAAAGAATGGCAGAGGCAGAGGGATCGTGTCAACATGCAACTACGCAGCTCGAAAATTCGGTGTGCGAAGTGCGATGCCCATCTCAGAAGCATGGAAACTATGTCCTGCAGCACCAATTGGAACCGCGATTTACCAACGCTCAAGATTTCACCTCTACAAGAAGGCATCAAACAAAGTGATGGCTCTTCTTTCGACGCAAAACGACCGCTTCGAGCAAGTCTCGATCGACGAGGCAGTCCTCGACATCACCAACACCTGCGAGAAGAGTCAGGACAAAGCAATCGCCTTCGCCAGAGAAGCCAAGCAGAGAATCTCCGAACAAACCCGCCTCACAGCATCCATAGGTATCGGGCCAACACGTCTACTCGCCAAGATGGCCTCGGAGATCGATAAGCCAGATGGGTTGACACACATCGATCCAAACAGAATCTCCAACATCATTGATGGACGCACCCTTCGTGAAATTCCAGGTATCGGGCCAAAGGCAGCCACACGGCTCGCTGAATTCAACCTCACCAGTATCGGTGAGGCAAGAGAGGCTGGACCGGATGTGCTGACAGAGGTATTGGGAGAACTTAGGGGATCATGGTTGTGGCTCGCCATCGAAGGAGAAACGAGTGATGAGGTAGCTACGATACGAACAAGGAAATCTGTTGGAAAGGAGACAACATTCCCTTGGGACGTGGCTCGCCCCGCACGAGTGAAGGAAACACTCAGTGAACTGTGCTCCGAAGTGCAGAATCGACTCATGGACCTTGGAGCAGAGGCCCGGACCATCGAAGTCAAACTACGCTATCAAGGGTTTGAGACGCTCATCCATTCCAGAACAATCATGGTCGAAACATCACACTTGCGACCAATCAAGGACATCGCCACCAGACTACTCACCGAGATGTACGACATAGGTAGGCAGGTACGACTTGTTGGAGTTAGATTATCCAATCTCTCAGCACATCGTGGAAGGCAGGCGCTGCTATTCGAAGAGGAATGATCTTTCAGCGAACTGCTTATCGAGCCCGGCCTGAGAGCAGAGCATGGACGTGCAGTTGTGGCGAAGCTCGTGGCAAAATCTGAAAGGCCAACCTTGATGGTTGACCCCTCCGATTTGGAGAAGGACCTGACGGGAAAAGTCGCCATTGTGACTGGAGCTAATTGTGGCATCGGCTTTGTGACGGCCCTCCAACTCGCTCGACAAGGAGCAACAGTCGTAATGGCATGTCGAAACGTGGAGGCAGGGAAGAAAGCTGCTGCTGGAGTCCAAGAAGAACTCGAAGGGAAAGGTATGCTCGAGGTTAGACATCTCGACCTCGCAAGTCTTGGTTCCATCCGTACATTCGTTCCAATGCTTCTGGAATATCATGACCGAATCGACATGCTTGTCAATAATGCAGGTGTGATGAATACCCGCAAGGGGCGTACCAAAGATGGGTTTGAGACACAGATCGGAACAAATCATCTTGGCCATTTCATGCTGACTGCACTACTGCTCGATCGCATAAAACTCAGTGCACCATCTCGCATCGTAAACCTCTCATCTAGTTATCACGTTGCCACACCCGCTGGGCCCTCAAGAATCGACCTTGATGATATACATTTCAAGAATAAGAAATACAACGGATGGGCAGCCTACGGTCAATCCAAGTTGGCGAATGTCCTACACTCCAAGGGATTAGCTAAGCGCCTTGAAGGAACGGGAGTCACTGCCGTCAGTGTCCATCCTGGTTTTGTTCGCACAAGTCTCATTCGCCACACAGTCCCCCTGATCGGTACCTTCCTTCAGAACACGATTCTGCGACCCATTCTAGCTAGGTGGATGGGCCAGATTGAGCCGTGGGAGGGAACGCAATCCACCTTACACTGTCTGCTGAATGATGATGTCGTCAATCATCCAGGAGCTTTCTACAGCCAAGTTGGAGGATATACGGACAAAGAAGTCAACGGAGGTTGGCCAATGGATTCTCCTAACCCTCAAGCCAACGATGAAAAATTCTGTGATATGTTCTGGGACCTCTCAGAGGAACTCGTCAAGTTGCGCATTGATCTCACACAAGGAGAGAATTAGAAAGAGCAATCGTGCGATTCTAAGCATATCCTGCTTTCAAGCAACTCATTGAAGAGAGTGCATACGGGACAGGGTATCGGTAAAGTCAGTTAGATCCTCTGGCACCTCTACATCACTGATCTCAGCGTTGAGAGAGAGACCGGAATCCTTCTTCTGCTTCCAAACAAATGAATTAAACTCGATCAAGGATGAAGTGAACCCACGCAACCGATCCCCTTCAGAGCTGCCAGGAACCACGTCGATGCAAGGCTGTGCCGGGTAGGATGTCACATCGATCGAACTAGTCCCATACAAGGTCGTCGAGAGATAATCAGTGAAGAAAGGGGTGATGGGGGACATCACCGTAAGCAGGTCCCTCACGATGCGATGCAGTGTCCAAGCAGCGGCAGCATCACCATCATAGAGACGAGATTTTGCCATCTCAAGCCAGTGGGAGGGGAACACTCCCGTTCCAAAGGTCTTCACGGCTTGCCCAGCAGTGTAGATATCAATCTGCGACCAAGCGGCACCCACCTCTTCGAGGACGTTGGCAAACTCAGATAGAATCCAACGATCCTCCACCTCCAAATTCTCATGGGTTTCTTCCAGATTCACAGGAACGTCGAACTGACTTGCAAATCGGGCGACATTGAACACCTTGGTCAGAACTCCGAAATATTTCTGCTCAATCTCCTCGGGATTAATGTGGAAATCATCACCAACTTGCGCATCACATGCTTTCCAGAGACGAAAGCATTCGGAGCCGATCTTGTTAGCACGTAGAGCGACTTGTTTGCCATCAGGACCTCTCACTTTCCACAACCCGGTACGACCTCCAGCACCGCACTCCAGAACCGAATCTGCATCAATGCCATTGCCCAATGATTTCGACATCTTTCGGCCCCAAGGGTCCATTCCAAGACCATCGATCCAAACGTGTTGAAAACCCGGCTCGTCAAGCACAAGCGTCGATTTGAGCAAAGTATAGTACAACCAAGTACGAACAATCTCCTTGCCCTGAGGGCGAAGACCTGTCGGGAAGGCCTTCTGGAATGCTCCTGTGTCACCACCATAGCCACTGACAAAGAGATTGGAGTTCGATGAATCCATCCACGTATCGAAGACTTTGGTTTCCCCTTCAACGTCAACAAGGGATTCGGACAGATCTCCCCACATGCCCAGCACCTCCCTTGTTTCACGGTCAAGAACACGGCTACCTAAGGGGGGTCCCTCCCGCCAAGGCTGCACATAGGTACCTTTGGGAGGAACGACGACCTTCGTCCCAGCATCTGCATACCAGATGGGTATCTCTGTATGATACCAACGCCGTCGACTGATAGGCCAGTCAATCGTGATATTATCCATCCAATCAAGCAAGAACTGCTTGTTACGCTCGGGATGAAAGGATATCTGATCGATATGTTCGCGCATCCGATCCTGAACATGCGTCTGCCGAACATACCACTCCTTGAGCAGAATGATCTCGATGGGGTTCTTACCGCGCTCAGAAACCGGTATCTCCTGTTCTCGCTCAACGATGTCAGTCATCAGCCCAGCCTCTTGGAGCAGAACAATCGCTTCAGCTCTGGCTTCTGCAACCGACATTCCAGCAAGAGGGCCAGCCACAGGAGTCATCCGCCCCTCAAGATCGATGGCTTGGAAGGGATCCAAACCAAATTCTCTGAACACAGCCACATCGTTCTGATCTCCAAACGAGCATACCATCAACACGCCTGAACCGAACTCAGATTTGACAGAAGGATGAGAGCGTACTTCGACGCTCTTCTCACGACCACTTGTCGGCATCGGGAGGTTCAGCCTCTGACCGATGAGATCGGTATAGCGTTCATCATCAGGGTGAACGGCGACAACACCACAGGCGCAGATCATCTCGGGTCGAGTCGTGGAGATAATCACATCACGCCCATCATCTGTACTCCATCTTACATCGACGAGGCTTGTTTGGCGCGAGAGGCGCTCAACTTCAGCATCAGCTATCGTCGTCCCCTCGACAGGATCGTAGAGGTTTGGACGCAGTGCTTCAATGATGTCACCTGACTCGAATAGATCAATGAAAATAGACTGAGTCACTGCACGATAATCGGGTGCATCTGTCAGATATTCCTTAGAGAAATCACAGGAAAGCCCCACA
>CAZMJD010000137.1:0-5155 GCA_964566385.1 uncultured Candidatus Poseidoniales archaeon
GGTGATTGGGATGGATGTCTCACCGCTTGGGATGTAGAAGGTAATCGTCTTTGGTCAATAGATGTAGGGGATAGAGTGGGCCGCATCATGGCTCTTAGTCGAGGTACAATTGGCTGCACCTCTGGATTGGATGTCGCTGAAATCACCATGGATGGCGACTTACGGTGGTCCACTGACCTTGAAGGCACCTCCGATCATCTAGTTGAATATCGTGGAGACACCCTTTGTGCGACATCCGCTGTCTGGAGTATCGAACATGGTGATTTCATGGAGGGTGCTCTATGGTGTTTAGATTCTGAAGGTCAGATTCTACATGTCGAACGTTTCGATGAGCGACCTTGGGATCTTCTTTCTTCAGATACAATCGTCTATCTAGCATTAGCTCACCCTCGTAGCGGTCTTTTGTACGGTGATACAGAGGGTATGTCCCATCTCCCATTAGGAGAATCTCCTGCAACAGCGTTGCAATTACTTGACGGGACCTTATTCGTCGGTACTTCAGGGGGCGAGATATGGTCTATTGATTCGTCAGTAGATCCCCCCATCGATGTTTTTGATCCTATACATGATGAAGAGACAGGAATTCAGATTATGACCACACGTGGCACAGATATCTTGATTGCAACTGAGACGGATGTACTGGTTCTAGATTCAGATAGTGAGGTTTGTTGGCGCTGGCCTGCCCCCACAACGATTGAAGGGATGGATGTTGGATTCAAAATGGGATCCAATCCTCTCGTTGTTGTATTCCATGGGCGAGATGCTATGGCAACTCTCACATTCCTCAATGCAATTGATGGTGAAGTGGTTGGTCACTTAAGTGCTGAATCAACGATTCATTGTATGCATTTGACAGAGGACTTTCTCGTGCTTGGTCTTGATTCAGGTGAGGTGTACATTCTACAAGGGGATTTGCTTTCCCGTCGCCTTTCTAAAGATGACATTTCCCCCGAGACAGATGCAAAGGCGATTGAGGAACGCTCGTCTATGTTGGCGCGACTTCGAGCCTTACGCAAGGAAGGGTGAATGTGACAAATTCAAGAAACTCCATTCCGATGCAATGCACAGGTAGAGAACATGTTATCCAAGCTTTAGATGATATGGAATCTGGGGGCCAGGAGGTACATCTCATCCTCATGAAAGAAGGGGAAGAACATCCAGGGCTGACCGAACGGATTGAACGCCTTGATGTCAAGGTGATTGAAGTCACTGAAGAAGACATGTGGCGTATGCGAGCCACCAATGATGGTGATCCGACAATTTTGGCACTTATCGGCAGAGAACCTTACCAAGAACACCTTAGTGGCCTAATGAAGTCTTCAGGTCCAGTTTGGATGATGTGTGGTGTGGCGTATGCTTCAAATCTAGGTCTTTCGATACGGACTGCTGAAGCAAGTGGAGCTGCAGGTGTTGTAATCACTCCTGTAGCCTCTCGTCGGGTGCAGCGATCAATGGGGCACTTTTCTATGGGTTCAGATCGCTTCCTTCCAGTTTTCTGGGAAGATGATGGAGAAAACGTTGTTATGGAAGCGAAGCAAGCTGGGAGGCCCATTTTTGCCCTTGAGACCTCAGGTACAACGGCACTCCGAGAGGTCGAGCATATTGATCAGGCATTGTGGCTTGTCGGTGGGGAACATGATGGCATTCCTGATAATCTTCTGAAGAAATCAGATGCTGTCATCAGTCTGCCCTTTGGAGGCTTTGTCCCTTCATACAATCTACAGACCGCTATGTCAGCTGTGGCAATCGAGATATTACACCGCGAAGAACTCAGTCGCGATTGAGAAACCGCTCTAATCGGTCGAGACGACTTCCCTCCAATCCATCATTTGTATCCGATCGGACCATTGTTTCGGCAGCCTTTCGCTCTTCATCTCCCAATTCCATGGCCTTGGCGAGTGTGTTGAGGAGTGCTAATTCATCATCAGAAACAGTTTCGTCATGTAGCGCAGCTACAAGTGCAGCACGATACACTTCACCCTCACCCGATTCAGGTTGCATGCCATCTTCCGAATCACTCCCGGTCCGGATACGTATGTGGGCCCCTGCTCTTTGCTCTTCATCAAGGCCGAGAGCTTGTGCAAGAATCACAAGAATACCTACTTCATCTTCTGAGATGATTCCATCTTCGGTTGCCATTCGTAGTGTTTCATCATAGAGGTGGATAGCCCTTACTTTACTGAGTCCCATGATTCCGCGAAGAGCCCTCAGAGGTTAAACCGTTTGAGGGAAGACATGAAAGAGTCGACGCGTTGGACTTGATTTCCAAGGTGCGCCTCATGAATATCGTAGTGTATGCCATAGGGGGGAATGCACTTTCTCCTCCACAATCAGATGGCAGTGTCTCTTTTTCACATCAACACATACTTTCCAATGTCATTGAGGATATATTGTGGCTCAGAAAAGAGGGCTACAATGTGGTGGTGACGCACGGGAATGGGCCCCAAGTTGGATCCTTGATGATGGAAGCAAGCGAATCCGAACAAAAACCACTTCACGAATGGGTTGCAGTCACACAGGACACGATTGGTCATGAAATTGCTCAGCCATTGAAGGCCGAGTTTATGTCACGGTCACGGGAATCGGCAAACATCGAGATCTTGGTCCTCAAAACCCACGTTATTGTAGATCAAAATGACCCATCATTCGAGCATCCTACTAAACCGATAGGTCCCGTTCTCTCAGCAGCAGATGTTGAATCATTTGATTGGGATATCGCTAACACGGTCCACGGCCCTCGCCGAGTTGTGGCCTCTCCCCCTCCACTGCGGATTATCGAGATAGATCGTATTCGCAAAACCGTGAACGAGGATGGATCAAATAAGATTGTGATATGTTGTGGTGGTGGTGGTATTCCTGTCATTGAGACAGACCAAGGCCTTGAAGGTATGACTGGAGTGATCGATAAAGATCTGGTTAGTTCACTTCTTGCCATTGAATTAGGCGCACATGCCCTTGTCATAGCAACAGGAGCCGATGGAGTGTACCATGACTTCGGACAACCTTCGGCTGAGCGCGTCAGAAAGATGAATGCAAACAAGGCTCTTGAAGGAGTCATTGACAAAACATATCCTTCAGGTTCAATGGGACCTAAAGTCAAGGCTTGTGTTAATGCAGCAAGGGGAGGCGTTCTCACATTCATCTGTCAGTCAGGTCAGATGGAGGAAGTCTTTCAGATGCGTTCAGGAACACAGATTACGGCATGAAGTCAAGTGATATGCCGTGAACGCTCCGACTCAATTCCTCTTCAATTGAAGTAGTTCATGTCTGCTGTAATGGCCGCTGTAGTCGAAATTTTGCCGTTCCTCAAGAACGGTGCGCCGGTCCACATTGGCGTAGATGATACCTTCTTCATAATCCGGTAGTGGTCCTGCGATGATTTTACCCGTTGGATCCGCAATCACTGACCCTCCTGAATGGATTCCACCTGCTTTGAGCATATCCTCTTTCAGGGGGAAGTCTTCGGTTGAGAGATGCTCAAAATTCTTACCATGGTAGACCCCACACGCTGAGAGAATCCATGATCTCCCCTCAAGGGCCATGAATCTGGTGATGTCCTTGGTCAGCGAGTATGAACCGGGCCAAACAGCGACGTGAATCATCTCCCCATCTTGATGCAGTGCTGAGCGCGCTAGAGGAATCCAATTTTCCCAACAGTTCAGACCCCCAATTGGTCCTTCCGGAGTTTCGTAGGTTCTCAGGCCCTCAGTATCTCCATCTGCCCACAATAATCGCTCGTCGAAGGTTGGCTTGATCTTGCGATGTCTCCCGAGAATTTTGCCATCAAAACCAATTGTCAATAAAGTGGCGTAAACGCTAGATCCGCCTCTCTCAAGAATCCCCCCCACCAACATGACTCCGTGCTTCATGGAAATGTCACACATTTCCGAAACAATTTCTCCATCGAGGTTTACAGCCTCTCTTACGTAAGTAGAGTATACTCGTTTTTGGTCAGGATTATTCCAGCGTGCAGAATCAGTCATTCCCATCCAGATAGGGTAACCAGGGATTAGTGTCTCACCCCAAATGATAACATTTGCATCTTCTTCAATCGCTTCTAGAATCATCAACTTAAGCTTCTGCCAAGTGGCTGCTTTGTCGAGAAAAACCGGGGACATCTGGATGATTGCGACTTTCACGAATGCTTCTGCACGGACCCTGTTTGAAAATATTCTGAACACAGTACATCGCTAAATCTCTACTCAAACTCCCTTGCTTTTTCAGGAGTGAATATCATTCACCAGTCATTTCTTCAGGCCGCACCCATTCATCAAATTCGTCATTCGAGACTAATCCAAGATTAATGGCGCTTTGACGTAAAGTGAGTCCATGTTCATGGGCGTGCTTAGCAATTTTCGCTGCATTATCGTATCCAATATGTGGGTTAAGTGCGGTGACCAACATCAATGAATTCTCAAGATGCGAAGCAATTCTTTTCTCATTTGCTTCCAGACCAATCACGCAATGTTCTTTGAAAGAACGACAACTATCTGCAATGAGCCGAACGCTTTGGAGAAGATTGTGAATCATTAGTGGTTTATACACATTCAATTCGAAATTTCCTTGCGACCCACCTATTGTGATTGCAACATGATTCCCCATCACTTGACAACAGACCATGGTCATCGCCTCGACTTGTGTTGGATTGACCTTTCCAGGCATGATTGACGAACCAGGCTCATTTGCCGGTAGTTCGAGTTCCCCAAATCCGCATCTCGGCCCTGAACCAAGCCAGCGAATATCATTTGCAATCTTCATCAGGCTTGCTGCGAGCGTATTGAGGGCACCTGATGCTGCAACAACAGCATCATGAGCGGCAAGTTGAGCGAATTTGTTATTGGCGCTTCTAAACGGCATACCTGTGATGTCAGCAATCACAGCCGCCACTTTCTCCCCGAATTCAGGATGTGCATTCAATCCAGTGCCAACTGCGGTGCCTCCAATGGCTAGTTCAAGCAGATCCTCAACAGATGTGTCGATTCGCTCTAGGGCGCTGTCAAGTTGAGAAACATAGGCACCGAATTCCTGCCCAAGCGTAAGAGGCACAGCATCCATCAAATGCGTACGTCCAATCTTTGTAATATCTGAGAAAGCCTCGGATTTCATGTCTAATGCGTTACGCAGTCCATCTACCTCGGGTCTCAAATGGAGAACA
>CAZMJD010000138.1:0-5147 GCA_964566385.1 uncultured Candidatus Poseidoniales archaeon
ATGGGAGAGATTCCAAGCCTCCTTCGGCTTTTCAGCTTCCATCAGGCGTTTAGCTTCGGTAAGATCATCACGAAGTCGTTCCGCCTCTTGGCCCAGAGTTGAACCGATAGCAGAACTCGCATTCATGATTGCAAGCTCGGCTTTAGGCCACCATTCAAGCAGTTCCTCTGCGATTGACTTGGCTCTTCGATACAAGACTTCAGCTTCTCGAAGGGTACCAAATCCGCGCTCCCTATCTCCAAGTTCGAAGGATTTCCGAGGTCGCTTCAATGAAGGATTCAGTTCCTCAACATCATTCAGGATTTGGAGTGAGGACTCACGGATGATCTCAAGATCCTCATTGAAATTCATGGCTCGGTCCAACTCTTCCTGGGCAACAACAAGGAGTTTCAATCCGTGCTCTGGGTCCTTATGACCCTCGATCTTACCCCGCATGAACAGAGAATGTGCCTGATCGACAGGCTCACCCCGAGACTTGAGGATGAGAAGTTCATCCTCCATTCGATCGATGGCCTGATTGTACTCACGACGAAGGTGACGCATCTCAGAATCTCCCATCCAATCCTTGATGCCAAGAGAGGCGGTGAAAGCAAGCGAGAGAATCATGAACCACATGAGGGGTAGTGGAGGTTCGAGAGCAAGCACCAAGGAACCCCCAAGACCGGTCCCAACTAGGACCATCACGCCCCTGTAACGCACGACCTCAGCACGGCCAGCAAGGATACGACGAGAAGTGGTGTAAGCCAAGCCTGAGAGGCCTAGGGTGACAAGGCTGCCAAGGAAAGGCCACGAAGGGACCGATGTGATATTCCACAGACCAGCAGCAAGAAGACCTGGCCAGATCATAGCCAAAGTTCCCCCTATACGAGCTCTCGTCGTTGGGTTCCAATCGATCAAGTCCTGTAGCAAGACTGCCCATACCAGCAGTAGAATCGCTGGGATGAGATGGGAGAGAGAGATGTTTCCATCAGAGTTCAAAATGGGCCAAGCCATCCAACCACCAACCAAGACGGTCATCAATGCTGCGATGACGCCGAGATTCTCAACTGCGACTCGATGAGACAAGGCGCGTTCTCCCAATTCAGTCACGACGAAGCCTCTCCGAAACCACTGCTGCAAGAGCGATTGTGATGAATGCGAACTGAACCGAAGGGCCGACAAGCAAGCCATCATCATCTTCAACTGGAGATGAAGATACTGGCGTATTCAGTTCGACCAACAGGACATCAAGGATGTTTCCTTGACCATCAGTGACACTGACATTGAACCACGTTGATGCTCCACTGCTGGGCAGCTCGAATGTCTCGTTGATGTGCACCAATGCATCTGAAACTCCATCTGCAGCCTTACCTTCGACAGCAGACCCGTAATGAGTTCCATAACCAACCACGAGATTTTCAGCGGTGCCACCACTATTGCTCACAACCACGTACACTCGAACGACTTGACCAGTGACCCGCACATCATGAGAGATGATATCGTAATCTGGATTCATTGGAGGTGGGATTCGTAATTCGATGGCGCGCATGAGACTGTTTCCTGATGTATCGGTTGCAGTGGCATTGAGCCAACGGTTTCCAGCACCATGTGGTGCTCTACCATCCTTCTGTCCCAAACAAGGGTCGTTGAGCCACTCGATTGGCTGACCAAGGTTCAGGCGAGAGATGGCATCGAAATCGAGGGATTCGCCGGTTTCGAGGAGGACATCATCCTGCACAAGCAGACAGTCAGAGAGTGTAATGGACCAAACAATATCATCAACTGCATCCAGATCATCGAAGGATTCTGTCAGATCCAGGTACAATGTCTCATTGCTTGGATGAATGGCGTATTGGCCAGTTGATTGGCCTCTCAATCGTATCGTTGGGGCGTCTCCATCGATGACAATAATGGTCCACTCATCGGACACCACATTCCCTGCGACATCACTCACCTCGAGAAGGAGAGTGTATTCAGAAGGATTCTTTGCTAGATAGCGATTTTCAACGGGGTCAGCAAGCCCATTCACATGATTATTTTGTAGAAAGGTAACTTGTGTGACGTCGAGTTCGCTCTCCCAACCACCCGAACGGTCAGACCACCACTTGACAAAGTACTCACCCTGATCATCAGACGCGTTGACCATCATCGCAAGAATCTGTGTGGGATACACCTCGAAACTTTCCTTACTGACATCGAGAAGTACGTCAGGATCCGACTCAACAATACCTAGCTTTGTCAGATAAACAACGTACTCAGGCGGTGTATCGTCGATGAAATAGGAAGTGATGCGATTGGCCACAGCACCTGAAGGATCGGTACACGTCGAATTTACAGTCAAATTGTCAATCGACTGCCATGACGTAGAATTGAGATCAATAGTCGCCTTGACCGTGGAGTTCTGAGAAATGATAGGGCCCCCCTCATTGGCTGAGAAACGATGAACACAAGTTAGATCCTCTGGATATTCATCATCGATGGAACCCGCTTTCACAATCAAATCAGCACGACGAATAGGACCTTCTGTCCGTCCATCCACTTGAATCTCAAAGGTTGGCGGGCGATTCGTTCGTACATTCAACTGAGCCTCATCAGTCAGCAGCAGGTTCAGCACATGACCGGTTCTCAATGAGAGAGGGAATGGGAACCACGATGTGATAACGAGGTCAGGTGAGGTGGAGACTTCTAGATGGATGACGGCCCCTTCAAGTGTGACCACTCCGAAACTCGTGAAAGGGCTCGCCGATACACTGGTGACCTCGCCAGAAGACTGGAGAGTCCAGACGCCATCGACGATATTCGACGACCAAGACGTACTGGGGTTATTCAGAGTGAGAGGAGGGGAACGATCGAATTCGAATAAGACGGATGGAGGATGAGACGAACTTATGTCAAGTCCTTGGACCCATTGGATGAGCATCAAAGCCTCTTCAGCATCGGTGATACCATCTCCATCACCGTGCCATCGATCGAGTTGGATATCTCTGCCAAGCCATGGTTGGGGGAGCCAGAGCAGAGCATCGGTGGCCATGATGGTGGTGTTCCAATCCCATGATGCATGGAGATGTGAAGATGAGTTTCGCTGCAATGAGATGTTGAGCCACATCGATGCACTGGTTGGAAGGTCTGGACCGTATGTGGTGTTCCTCGTCGGCCAGCTCGACCCCTCCTCAATCGTGCCGATGTTCCATGATCCCCATTCAGCAGATGGACCTGTGAGATTCATGCCCCCACTGCCAAAATCAATGATGACTCCAGAGGGGTGATGCACTGCAGCCCATCGATTATCCAAGGGCAAGTGAATCTCAGATGCGTTGGCTGAACCCAAAACTTCAGCAAGATTCTGACTCAAACCTGAGGTCCAATTCAGAAGATGGCCAGAGTCATTGTACTGCAGAAGAAGAAGACCATGGTCAACTGCCAGAGTCGTGTTGATGTAATCTTGATTGCCAGGAACGAATCTCTTCAATTCACGTGCATGATCATCCATCACGATGATTCCAATACCATTCGCCTCGGTCAGATTAAGTGGGAACTCACCAGAGAAAACCGTTAGATTACACTGGAATGCAGAGCCAGTGTCAGTACATGGAAGAGATGTGCCATTGCTGAAATTCAAAGAGCCATTGTCAGCGAGAACGAACGGGACTGTATCCATGGGTGCTATATCAGAACCGCTAGCGGTTAGGCGCATCACCCGTGTAGAGTCTGCGACAATCTCCACCACTCCATTCTCAGAACTGGTGATCTCGCCACCTGTGAATATCTCATGGATGGTCACTTGTGCTTGGACGACAGTCCCTTGTTCATCCACCAGAGAAACCTGGAAAGGAAGAGTCTGACGTCCATCTTCAGCAATGGCTGCTGGAGTCACAAAGGTCAGGGTGCCTGTCAACATGAGCAGGACGACGGTAACGAGCCTCCTAGTCATCTATGGCCACCTTCATCAGAACCGAACCATGAGGATCAAGCCTCAGTGGCATGCATTTGGCCGCTGGTAGACGGCTGCGCACCTTGCTTTCCATATCGGCCCCCCCATGTGCAAGAAGGAAACCACCACCTCCAGCGCCGAGAAGCTTGCAACCCGTTGCTCCACAGGCCATCACCTCCCCATGCAAGGCATCGATTGCAGCATCTGTGATGTTAGAAGAAAGGTCGCGTTTGAGGCGCCAGCCTTCATCAAGAAGTGACCCGATTGCAACCAAGTCACCTTTTTGAAACGCATCACGCACCTCAACCGCCTGCTCGCGCATCCTGATGAGGCGATCCATCGATGCGGAACTGGAAGTCCTCTGATTCTGTTCCTCAAGAATACCTGAGGCTTGACGGTGGCGACCTGTCCAGATAAGGACGAATTCATCTGCAATTCGATCTACAAGGTCATCACTGACGACTATCGGCTCAACACTGACCGTACCATCCTGATGGAAGACGATGTGGTTGAGGCCACCATAAGCAGCAGCATACTGATCCTGCAAGCCTATCGGCTGACCTAGTCGATTGATCTCGATGTCACAGGCGCCACGAGCGAGGTCTTCAGGCCCTAGTTGTTGGCCATTCCAGCCATGAACCGCATTGAGAAGGCCGACTGTCAGTGTCGACGATGAGCCAAGGCCGCTACCACGTGATGGGATATCTGCGACCGTGACGACTTCGATATGAGACGTCAGATTCGCATCCCGAAGAGCCTCTCGTACGAGATCATGTTCAACGTCGTCGATGCTCTCCACAATTTCGGTCTTAGTGTATGCTACACGAATGGAAGATTCGAATCGTCGATTGAGAAAGACGTAGATGTAATTGGAAATGGCCAGTGAGGTCACGGCACCACCTTCTGGATGAGCACTCCAGAAGGATTGGAGGTCTGTACCACCCCCGCAAAAGGAGACTCGCACAGGTGTGCGTGACAACATCACGTCGCTGCCGACAGCGAACCGCTTCATGAACGGCACGCATCGTTGCACAGTGAGGTTCCCAAAAGGGATATGACCCGCACGCGCGGGACAATAAGAGATGACGCAGGGTCTTGCATCCCTAGAGTACGTCACGGAAGAATGGATTCTGAAGATCATCGACCTCGCAGAACGCCTCTCACCTATTGCGGCTGGCGATGCCAGATGTGAAGCAATGCGGGGGAAGTTGCTTGCAAATCTCTTCTTTGAGCCCTC
>CAZMJD010000139.1:0-5123 GCA_964566385.1 uncultured Candidatus Poseidoniales archaeon
GACGGACTGAGACAGGGCCTCAGACGTCGAACCGGGCCTCAAGGTAGTGCAAGGCGGTGGATTCATCCTTAGACAGCAGGGCAACGGCCCGCTTTGAGTGTGCAGTGGCCCATGATTCACGAAGAGAGCCATCGGCATGATCTGCAAGAACGGCCGGATGAATGTATGACGAGCGGCACACTGCTGGCGTGTTGCCAAGATGCTTCGAAACTTCTTCGATCGCATCCTTGGCCATTCGCTTTGATTCACGTTGAGAGGTTGCCTCGGGTGCTGGACCTAGTAATGAGGCTGCTTTCCATGTTGCATACCAGGTGCGGAAATCTTTGGCCGTCACCTTCAGCCCCCACGCTGCGCTGGAGAGGTATTCATTGATGTGACCTGATTTGATGTCATGATGCAGTGTGCCTTTACTCCCGTCCTCATTGACGGCATCATACCTGAATAGGTCCTGTGATTTGTCAAGACCACCCACCTTCCCAGACTCAACAATCAGGTCGACCAAGTCATCCTCTTCGATCACAATGTTCCAGGGCTTTCCAGATTTCCCCATGAACTTGAACACAGCATCGTGTCTTCCTTCGGCAGCAGCTCCTTTTACGCGCTTCATATGCCCCTCTTTGAGGGTGGTCAGCCCATAGGACTCATTCTTGCGAGCATACTCATCATTCCCGACACGAATGTGATATTTGTCCATCAGAGCAATGACCAGTGCAATCACCTTCAGCTTGGGCATCATGAATCCAGGTGCCTTGCGGTCATGTCCACCTGCCATATCCAGATCCTTTCTGTAATGCCTGCGTACAGCAGGTAGATTGCGAGCGAAGATCATGATACGATCGAATTTCATCAGGCTGACCATCGCCACCCAGTCGTTGTGATATCGAAACTGGGTTCGGCCATTGGCATCCTTTCCCGTCGCTTGGATGGAACCCCGTTTATGGGAACAAATCCACACGTCCTTCCAAGCAGGAGGAATCGCCAAGCCATTGATCCGATCAATCACCTTTGAATCCTTGATCACACGACCTTTCTGATCAAGATAGGACCACTTGTTTCCTGAGTCCTTCGATTTGGCCGAGAGAGCTTTGCGGGTGAAGCCTGGATCCTTCGGCGAAGAAATACGAAGCCTCGCACGTCGGGCGACCTCTTTGGCATCAACCACGCTACCATTCTGATTGAATCACGACATGTTCCTTTCGATGGTAGATGGCTCAGCCATAGGTTTTCTGAGGTCTGAGAACGAAGGCGGAATGCAACCGTTCCATTGACCGATCATTCACTCTTGACCATGGCTTGATAGAAGTAGCCGTAGTCGTTCCGATAAGCGATTACAGAGACACCACCCTGTGGTACCCATCCATTGTTCATCGCTGCTCGAACCTGATTCACCAACTCTCCCGCATTTGCTCCATGAAAGATGCAGTAGTCATATTGTCCAGTCATACCATGACCAGAGGACAAGTTGTTCTTGATGTCTTCCAACATCCTTCGAGAGCCCCTCACAGAGCATACCTCAGACCAGATCGAGCCAGACGGGAGCGTGATCGCTGACCTCAAGCCCTCCTTGACGAACAATTCCTGAGCCCTTGATGCGATTCAAACCCGCTGGGTTGACCATCAAGTAATCGATTCTCCATCCACGGTCCAATTCCCTAGCACGTCCTCTGTTCGACCACCAAGAATACGGTCCCTGCATCTCACCTAGAAGGTGACGAAGAGAATCAGTCCATCCTTGAGCGATCCATTCGGAGAACCACTCTCGCTCATGCGGAAGGAAACCCGAGGTCTTGGCGTTGCTCTTAGCGTTCCAGATATCACGCTCGGTATGCGCTATATTCAGGTCTCCCGCTATGATGGTTGGAACCTCATCGTCGACGAATGTAGAGGTCCACGCAGCGAACAAGTCCATCCACGCTTCCTTCACCTCCTGACGCTCGGGTTTGGATGAGCCGGAGGGGAGGTAGACGTTCACGAAGCGCCAGCCATGACTCAGAGTGACGAGAACTCGGCCCTCAGGATCATCTGCACCTGCCAAGCCGGTCCCATGAACACGGTGTTCGCCTTTGGTCAGGGTTGCAACCCCCGAGTATCCCTTCCGCTCGGCGGGGTGCCATGTCACTTCTCGATCAAGCGAATCAACCCATTCTGTAGGCAATTGCTCAGGAAGCGAACGAATCTCCTGGAGCATCAGCACATCAGGGTCCAACTCATCGATGAATCGGTCGAGGCCCTTGCGAATCGCTGCGCGCAGGCCATTAACGTTCCATGTCACTACACGCACGGCGAGGCCTCAGAGTCCTTGGCGTTGAATTTTAGTGCTGTCTCAACCTAACTATGGAATATGGAAGGAGAAGTGAGCCAAGACCAACTCATTGCTGATCTTCGAGCACTCAGCACAGGGATCGTCATCGATCTCTCACTACCATACACCCTCGGACGCTGGATCGCCTTCATGTTCGCTGTGCTGTTAGCGATTGGTGGCCTCTTCATTGGATTGGTCGATCCGACAGCCCTTGAGGCATGGGGCATCTTCTTCATCGGCTGCATCCTACTCGCCGTCCTCGGCCCCACACGTATCCAGCGAACAACACACAAGGTTCGGGCAATGGCACGTCCCTTAGAGGTCAAACTGGCAAAAGACCGGGGGGGCGTAGATCTGGTGAATTTTTGGAACAGTGCTACGGTCACAATTCCAAGACATGATGACAGAGCGTGGATCCTGCCCGAACCCAAGCAGGACACATGGCATCTTGCGGACAGGTATGCTGCCGACAAGAGTGGTGTGATCACTGAGCACCCGAGCAAGATCGGCACTCCCGTCCCCGCAACGATCTCTTGGTTCGGGCTCGGCATGAGCATTGCAGCAATGGGCTTGACCTTCGCCATGATGTCCATCTTCTCAAGTCCCGAGGTCCAGAAAGATGGTGCAGGCATGGTTCCTTGGATCATTCTGCTTGTCGCGATCATCCTCTTCATCGGCACCTGGTGGGGTGTCAAACGGGTTCTTCTGACGATGGACACACCGACCTCACTGATTCGTTCGATGGCGGTCGGACCGCTCGAACTGGTCGGCCAAGCACGCAACTGGATCGAAGACCCCGAACCAGTCATCGTCGACGATGACCCATCCAAGCAGGTCGATGACCTGCTCTCATGGCACTGGACCTATGAGGTCCTGATCGAGTGGACTGAAACCGTGACTGACAGTCAGGGGAACACCACCACAAAGACTCGACAGGAATGGAGAATGATACGACAGGACTCAGGAGGGACATCGTTCGTCCTTCATGATGGTTCAGGAGGTGTTCTGATGCATCCTCAGAGCTTTTCTCGCAGAGTACTCGGTGATGCATTGGTCACTTGGGAGTGTCGACATGATCTGCGGATCAATAAATTGTTCAGGAATCTGTACATGTCGATGGGTAATAAGGACATCAAGAAACACCGCTGGAGACTCTATGGATTGAAGACCAGCGACCCAGTCTATGTGCTTGGAACTGCTGTAAGTCGAGAGGAGGATTCAATCGCTAATGAGAAGATTGACAGGACGATGCAAAACACATTGCTTGAGATCACTGGAGAAGAAAAACACGTAGGTTTCACATCTCGATGGGAGAGAGGCACCGAATTATCCACGATGAGTCGTGCTCGGAGTCTGATCGATGCCATGACTGCACCAACCATCTTCCTCATGGGCGCGCTGCTCTCAGTGGCTCTGACCCTGTGAAACATGTGCCAGGGCCCCAACTGCGAATCATATGTACAACGCACAGAAGGAAGAGGGATACCACGAAGAGATGAAAACGGCTGGGCAATCGAAGGGGACATGTGGATGCGAAGTTGTTGGCGCTGGTCGCTCTTGGCGGGGCGATTGGAGCAGTCTTGAGATACGTCATCCAATCAATGGTCGAGCCCGATACCACCCCATACGCCACATTGGGAGTGAATCTGGTCGGCTCACTGCTGTTGGGAGTGCTGTTCGGAGTCATTGCCGCCGGGACTGTCATCAGCGAAGGGAGCATCATGTTCATCGGAACCGGGCTGCTTGGTGCGTTCACAACCATGTCCACATTCGCTATGGATTCTGTGAGATTCTCCGAAGATTCTGCTACCACGGCAGGAACATATGTGATCTTGACTGTCGCAGGAAGCATCATGCTAGCATGGTGTGGTTACCGAGCAGCACTCACTCTTGCGTCCTGAATGGATGCTAGGACAATCAGGTCACGGAATGACGAATCCATGAATGCGTACTGAACACCCTCAATCTTCTTTCTCATCAGCGCCATCCGCGGCGTCATCATCCTCGGTCTCGGCTTCAGCTTCAACCTCATCTTCATCTTCTGCAGAGGTCGAATCATCTTCAGTGGAGTCAGACTCATCACCAGTTGGGAACAATGGTGTGTCAGGTCCCTGCAGGACACCGACCAGAGCAAGTCCAAGGAAGGCGATACCCGTCAGGATGAACATGAAGGCGACGAAATCGATCCAGACATCGAAGTTCATCCAGTATGCGATGATGTTCTGGTTGGTGTACAGGGCGCTGCGGAAGTCCTTGGCATCAGTATCTCCAATCTGAGAGGACGTCTTGATCTCGAAGATCGGCGTCAGATTCGCCGAGGAAGGCGCAGTATGCATCTCTGTCGGAGCCCTGGTATCGATGTAGAAGGTCGATGTCACCGAGCCATCGATGATGAGTCCAGTGACCTCTTCGGCCTGCATGCTGACATTTGCTCCGAAATAGATCGGCAGCGTTCCTTGCATGACATCGAGCAGGCTGTACGTCTTGGTCAACTTGGGTTGTATCAGGTTATCCTTCGCTGCAACACTAGCTGTACAGGCATTGGTTGTCAAGCCATTCACCTCGCCCTTGCCTTCACAAGTCACAGGAGCGACAGCATAGCCAGACAGGTCGATCAGATCTCCATTAGTGGTAATAAATCCGCCAGTGGTGTTGGCCAAGGAAACAGGGGACAGCATACCGAATGTAGCAACCTGCATCGCCTCATTCCTCCACGATAAGTAGGTCGAACCATCCTCAGACAACTTCTCTCCCTTGTCACATCCAGCCACTTCACCAGTACAGATTGTGATGGTCGTGGCGTTCCCTGTTGTGATGCCTC
>CAZMJD010000140.1:0-5113 GCA_964566385.1 uncultured Candidatus Poseidoniales archaeon
TCAAGGGTCTTGATGAAGGCAGCCACATCGTTATTGGTGGTGAGGTCACGGTGAACAGTGATGCACTGATCGATTATGAGTCGATAGCCCGTACGACTGCAGCTGAGATTGGTTATGTTGATCACGCATATGGGATGAATGCACTGGACCCTCAGTCATGCCTAGTTCAAGTGTTGATCAGCCAGCAATCTGGCGATATCTCACAGGGAGTGACCGAGGGTGAAGGAATGTTCGCTGCACAAGGAGCGGGAGATCAAGGCATCATGTTCGGATATGCGACGAATGAATCTGAGCGTTGGGATGAATTGCAGGGAGCCCTCATGCCTTTGCCAGCTCTGCTCAGCCAACGCCTTACTCGAGCAATGAGTGATGCTCACACTTCTGGGGCTCTCCCATGGACTCGTCCTGATTCAAAGAGCCAAGTAACTGTGAATTACGCAGGACCCGGAGATCCAGTCTCTGTCGATACTGTTGTTGTAGCGATTCAGCATGATGATCTTCGTTCCCGTTTTGGAGGTGATGAAGCTGCCGAACAATCGTTCATTCAAGCTGAGATAGAGGACAAAATCATTCGCAAGGTCATTCCAGCGGATCTGCTCACTGATGAGGTCAAGATCATCGTCAATGGCACTGGCCGTTTTGAGAAAGGAGGTCCACATGCGGATGCTGGCCTCACAGGTCGGAAAATCATTGTCGATACATATGGCGGCATGGGGCGTCATGGAGGTGGTGCATTCAGTGGAAAAGATCCGAGCAAGGTCGATCGCTCTGCAGCCTATGCTTCGCGTTGGGCTGCGAAGCATGTCGTGGCTGCAGGACTAGCCAAAAGGTGTGAGATTCAACTTGCCTATGCAATCGGCGTCGCTGAACCATTGAGCGTGTATGTGGATACTTTTGGAACGAATTCGATTGATGAATCGGTGATTGCAGATCGTCTTACCGAAGCGTTCGATTTCAGACCTGCCGCCATTATTCAGTCGCTTGGTCTGCTTCGTCCTATCTTCGCCCGCACCTCAGCAGGTGGTCACTTCGGACGAGATGCAGATGATGATGGTGGATTCAGTTGGGAACAGATAGATCCTGCTCGCCTTGCCATTCTGCGTGATGACTGAGAATCCACAAATCCGCAGTCGTTGGTATCATGGCGTCGGATGGCTGAAATCCTTTGACCCACAGCATGCTGTGTGCGTCGCCTCAGTCTCGGTATCGTTCTACTCTTTGCTCTGAGCACGGTTCCCCTGAGCGTCAGCGCCGCTGAACCCCTTCTCATCACAATGTCTAGGAGTGCAGTCCTCCTTGATCCGGGGCAATCTGACATCCTCACACTTCAAGCTAAGAACAACGATTCAACCATTCGTGATCTCAACATCACTCTTCAACAGGACCCCGGTGCACCTTGGACGATAACTATTGGTCAGGCGAATCACAGCCAGGTTTTCCCAGGTTCAACCATCTCTACTACAGTGGCCATTGATCTTGCACCTGGTGCGTCTCTTACAGATGGGGGGACTGCTATTCTTCGCGTCGCTTGGTCCACGGGACAGCAGCATCTCGATACCTCGATAGATCTTCGCGTTGCTGCCACCTATGGCTTCTCGATTGATGTGAGTGCTGCGGGAAATTCTGGAGTCGTTCAGATGGTGCCGGGAGGGGCCACAGTGGTCAGCCTCCCAGTCATGAATAAGGGAAATGCTGACGACACGTCTGTACTGAGCGTGGGTCAGAGCCCGAACCTACCTGCTTGGTGGGCTGAATGGGTTGCGAACAACACCCCACTTGCGCCAACAGGATCCGAATCGGTCTCGATCACAACTCCATCCGCTTCACACAATCTGAGTTCCTCGTCGGCCATTGACGTTAAGGTGAATGCCACGAACCTTCAGGCCGGCTATGAATACAATCTGACTGCTTCGGCACGCGCAGATGGTGCAATCCTCGATGCTTGGAGCGATTATCAGACGGTGAATGTTAGCACCTCTGCCACGGATGTTGAACTTACATGGTCCGGCGCACTTGAGGAGAATTACACGCTGGAGATACAGCTGTTCGATGGTGCCGTGCAACTTGTCAACAGCTCGCGTGAGGTCTGTGTCGCTAACAATCTCACTAATTGCAGTGCCCCCCCTCCTTCGAGCACCAGCTCAGGGCGTTCAGGTAGCGATGATGTTACTGGAGTTTGGCTTGATGGCGTTCTTTCTGATGTGGCTCCCGGTGGTTCTGATGTGGCTAATCTCTCATTGGTCGTAGATGCTGCCGCACTGCCGGGTTTGTACACCTTAATTCTGTATGCTGGCAGCGCTCAGGCCAACTCTTCCAACAGTTTTGCAATCGTCGTCGAAGTACTGGGTTCACCTTTGCTCGGCCAGCAGATGTCTGAACGCCCAGATAGTGTAATGCCTGGTGAAATCTTTGATGTCATTCACGTCGTCAGCAATGATGGAAGCCGAAGCGCAGATGTTGTGTCTTCGGTCACTTCCATGACTGGACCTTGTGTCGTTGCACTTCGCTCTGGTTCAGGACTTCGCCTATCAGCATCTTCCAATGCGACAGTCACAGTCATGGGGCGCATGAACGATGCTGCTCAAGATGCTGAGATGTGTAGATTCGTCCTCGAATCTTCG
This sequence comes from uncultured Candidatus Poseidoniales archaeon, assembly GCA_964566385.1. Classification (GTDB taxonomy): domain Archaea; phylum Thermoplasmatota; class Poseidoniia; order Poseidoniales; family CAYMED01; genus CAYMED01. The sequence goes on from CAZMJD010000140.1 coordinate 2,622, forward strand.
CTTGCCGATGGTTCACAGACTCGCTCTTCCATTATCGAGATCGGTGTCGAACCAAGTCGATCGTTGATATTGATACTACCTGCAAATGTACCTGTCATCAATCCAGGAGCCACAGCTGTTGATGTACCTGTCTCTGTTCAGAATCAAGGCACTGAGACTGAGACGGTTGTTCTTGAGGCTACGTCACCCCTGGGTGTGAACGTTGTTGTGCCAACTATGACAACTGTGGGAGCAGGTCAAACGGTTCAGATGGTTCTGCAGATTTCTGTAGATGCCTTGACGAACCTTTCGGGTTCGATTGTTCTCACTGTGCTGGCCCGAAGCACATCCAGTTCGACAATTTCCTCATCACAATCCTTGCCTATCGAAATAGGGCTACGTACAGATATTCGCTTGGTTGGTCCACCTTCCTCATCGATTGAGGTGACGCCAGGAGGTGGTGATTCAGAGACGAATTTGACCATCATCAATGCCGGAACGCGGTCCACTCGCCTCACCCTTGCGTGGTCTGGTGCCCCGTTCGGCGTGACGCTGAGTCCAAATCTTACGATTTTTGATGTTTCTGGTGGTGGTGAAGTGACACTTGGTCTGAGTGTCTCTGCATCTTCGACAGTGACGCCTGGGCGTCATCCCGTTCACTTATCTCTCATCGATGAGTCAAGTGGGCAGTCACTGGCGGACATGTCTCTTGACATCCTCATTCAGAGCCTTCCTGATGTTCGACTGTTCACCGATGATGATTCAGCCATTGTTGGCCCCTTGGATGCGGTCATGCATACGTTCACTGTGGTGAATATAGGTGCAGTCAACACAACCTACGGTGTCTCTCTGGGCTTGCATCCATATCATGATGCTAGTCTTTCGTCGAGTCGCGTGACTCTCGGACCAGGTGCAGAGGGTGACGTAACGTTGACTCTCAAACAATTGCGAGAGGTAGACTCTTTCCAGCTTCCAATCACAGTAACTTCTGAAGTTGATTCAGCCGTCACCAGCACTCTGCTTCTGACGTTGGTCGGTCCTTCTCCAAATCTTGATGCCACATCCGCAAGTAATTCGGAACCGAATATTGAACCCGGTGAGTCGGTCACTTACCCCTTCACGATTCGGAACAGGGGGACGACTGCCGATATCGCCCGTTTCATCATCCCTTCATCCTGCAAAGTCTTGGAAGAAGAGGTAATCATCGATGAAATTAGGATCGAACCATCTTCTTCCACAGGCACGCTGACAGCTATCTGCACCACCGCTGAGAATGCAGATTCTGGAAGATACAATCGTACCGTTGGTATCTCATCGGCCATTGGCCCAGATGCTGGTGATGAACTCGATGTCGCTTGGACTGTGATCACTTCAGCTCCCGAGGGATCACCTGCATTTACTCTGCATCGTGCTGGAATTGGTGGTGTGTCGATCGAAGCCTCTGGTGCCTCTGTTCTGACTTTCTCGGTTTCTTCAGCAGTGAATGCAGGAGGTGAAGTTCAATGGTTATTGGATGGCGATCTTGAAGGCCTTCAAGTAGAATGGCACGGTGAGACGATTGGCCAAACATCAACGCTTAGGCCTGTTGATTCTCGGTCTTCTGATAGTGTCAGCTTGACCCTCCGTCGAACAAGTGATGTCATCTCAGGTGACATGACTCTCACCGTTACAGCAGTGCTGACTGTTCAGGGGACGTCGTATCCTTCCCAGAGCGTTCAGGTGAATGTCACGCTGACTGAAGAAGAGCGCCTTGCACCTGCTGGTTTGAGGGCGCCCATGGGTGTCGAGCTGACCAATACCTCTGGATGGTACGTGATCACGGGTGGCTGGGGACTCGCAATCCTGTTACTCTTCTCTTCTCTTCGTCGCCGTCGGAAGCATTCGAAGAAGGGCATGTCTCCTTTGATGCCGTTATCCGACCTACCACTTCCGTCTCCTTCCGGTACGGAGATGGACGTTGTTTCAGAATCTTCTCCCGCTGGTGAAGGTCCTGATGAGGTGTCACGTGATCAAGAGGGTATGGTCGCTTGTACGTCCTGCGGTTCCATCCTTCAGACCCCTAGTAAGAAAGAAGCACCTTTCCGTCTGCGTTGCCCGACCTGTGATGCACGCTTGCGCGTCATCGAATGATGTCTCATCAGTCGCATGGAGTGCGTGCGAAGAATAGGAAAGCAGTGTGTCCGAAGGGATGGTTGGCGGGTCGGACTCCCCCGCGCATCGCCCTTGACCAAGGTCGTTGCATGAGTTCGCCCATCCATTCGATCCGACATCCCCTTTCTTCAGCTGCTATCCACATCGCTTCCAACTGGCTGCTCACCGGAAGATATGCAGCAAAACGGCTTCCTGGCTTGAGCACCCACAATAGAGTATCGAGATGGGATTCGGCAGATGGTAGGTCCAAAAACGCCACATCTTGGCTACTCTCTGGAAGTGTTGGTCCGACCTCTGATAGATCTCCTATGATGATGGAGGTCTCCGGCGCCATCCATGCTGAACTGGCAATATCGATGTTG
>CAZMJD010000141.1:0-5075 GCA_964566385.1 uncultured Candidatus Poseidoniales archaeon
GGTTTTTGTTGCCTTGTGATTCTCCCGCCATTCCGGTTTGATGTCGTCGGTAATTGCGGCAGTGCATGCAAGTACTTGGCTGTCAGCTGTTGACATCGTCGCTGCGAAAATGGATGCAAGAATCATGCCTACGCCGATAGCGGGCATGGTCTCCATCGCCAATGTAGGAAGGCCAAGTTCAGCATCAAACCCTTCCGCGTTGAATAGAACGCGGCTTGCAAACCCTATGAGTAACATCAACACGATGAAAGGTGTCTGCCAAACAAAGAACCAGACCATTGCTTGCTTACGGTCACTGTCTGAACCTAACGTCATGACTCTAGATACAACCTGGGGTTGCCCTGCAACGCCCAAACCGCCCAAGAAGAAAGCAAAAACCCACATCGAGATTCCAAATCTCAAACCTGAAGGGTATAGATTCGTCAATGCGGAGCTTTGTGCTTCAAGCCCTGCATCCAATCCACTTAGTCCTCCGACTTCCTTGATTGCTATCCAACAGAGGATTGTTGAGCCAAGCACCATGACGCACGATTGTGCTGCATCGGTCCAGATTGAGGCTCGAATTCCGCCTGCATAACAGTAAGCAACCACTAGGACGAATCCTATCAGGATCCCGACTATCTCGGGCCACCCCATCATCACGAAGAGAGCCTTGCCGCCAGAAGTAAGCTGGGCTGCCGCATAGATCCCCAAAAAGAGGACTGACAGCGCTGCAGCTAATTTCGCTTCAGGTGCGCCGGCTTTCTCAGCCACGAGGGAAGAGAGTGATCGAACTCCTCTCTCTTGACCCTCCTCATGAATGAACTTGTAGAGCCACACCCATGCCAGAACTTGCCCCACTGTGGAAACGAGACCCAGCCAGATTACGGAGTAACCAACCATGTATGTGAATCCGATGAAACCAATGAACATGTAGCCAGAGTTCCACGTACTGACTGCTGACAAGGCAGCTAGAGCAGGATGCATCCCTCGTCCTGCGATGAGGTAATCATCAGTGGTGTCTTGTTTTACACGTACGCTTGCAAGACCTACCGCGGTAAAGAATCCCATGAACAGGAGGAAAGAAAGCACCAAGGCGAGGTCCATTCTTACTATTGAAGGAGGTGTTGCGCATCAAGACTTCCAAAGAACGTGATGTATGGTTGAGAACATCGTTACAGTTTGAAGACAGACCCTTGCTCGCAGATACTCCAGCCCTTATGCATCAATTCCAGCGATTGTTCGCTATCGGGATCATGAAGCGGGTTCGTATGATTCAAGTGCAGAAAATGGACCTCTGGGTCCTGAGCATCGCGCGTGCCCAATCGTTCTAGCGAATCAACGACAGTGGGGTGAGGGACTTCATCCATGTTCCTCTCTGCGAGTTCACCGCCGTCCCAAAATGTGCCATCGATAAGAGCAATGTCGACATCCATCTCGTTCAACCATTCTTTGAGCCCGCGTCCATGAAGCAGCTCATCCCATGAATCAATATCAGGTAGGAAAAGTAGACGGCGTTCAGGACCTGTGATCAATAGGGCATGCGTGTCTGTCAATTCAGATCGATGCGGGACGGGAATTGGAGTGATGGTGAAGCCACATCTTTTCGTAGGCTCAAATGAGGTGATGGCAGCCCAGGGGCGTGGAAGGAGCACCCCTTGCTGCAAGAGTTCTGACCACGCAGGTGTCTCATTCAAGAGAGTGACCATCGCGGGACTACAATGAGTAATGAGGTCCTTTGCCCCCATCACTTCTTTGCCGAAGAGGCCTAGTCCGTCGACGTGTCCGAGATGTGCGTGAGTAAGGCAGAGGCTGGACAAGGTGCCCGTGAACCCCGCCGCGGAGGCCCAGATGTCGAATTGCCGAGCCATTTCTCTGCTGGCTTCAACGAGATGGAATGTACCATCAGTGCCTTTGATGCCAAGGGCGACGGGGAACCGAACTAGGTCTGGCTCTCTGCGAGCGGTTTCACAACATGGCCTCTGGCATCCCACTTGAGGACGCCCGCCGTCCTGGGCGATGCCAAGAATTACGACACTGGCCAAGACACCGCCTCGCAATTCCAAGACGGCATAGAGGAGGGCATGAAGTTACCAGCCGCGACTCTCAAGACGCTCGGAAGGTGCTAATGTACCGATTTCGATTCCAGGCATGGCAGTACCGGTCATCCTGCAAGTTTCAGCGACAGTTTTTGGATCATCGAAATGATGAGTTGCATCAACTATTGCGCGGGCAGTTGTAGCTGGGTCGCTCGATTTGAAGATGCCCGACCCTACGAAGATGCCGTCCATGCCATGTTGCATCATGAGGGAGGCGTCTGCAGGAGTTGCAATCCCACCTGCCGAGAAAGTCACCACGGGAAGCCTTTCTGCTTGGCGAATTTGTTCAAGAATCAGGCGGATTTGATCCCTCAATTCAGTGATGCTGCCGAAAGGCGTGGCCACAGATCTGATCCCAATCTGTTGGTTGACCTGATTATTGAGGACCTCATATTTTCGCATGATATGCTCTGCAACGACGTCGAGTTCAGTCTGTGCGTCTTGAACAACCTCGACCTCTTTTGCAATCAGGCGAGCATGCGTGACTGCTGCCACTATATTTCCAGTTCCTGCCTCTCCCTTCGTGCGTATCATCGCTGCTCCTTCGAGAATGCGCCGAACAGCTTCACCAAGTTCAGTGGCCCCGCATACAAAAGGAACCTCGAATTTTCTCTTGTCGATATGGAAGAATGGATCCGCAGGCGTGAGCACTTCGGATTCATCAATCATGTCGACCCCTAGGGCCTCAAGAACACGTGCCTCGGCATCATGGCCGATACGTGTTTTTGCCATGACTGGAATCGATGTTACTTCCATGATCTCTTGAATCATATCTGGGTGAGACATTCTAGCAACTCCTCCATCTGCTCTGATGTCGGCAGGAACGCGTTCTAGGGCCATCACTGCAACTGCCCCGGAATCCTCAGCAATCGCGGCTTGTTCGGCATTGACGACGTCCATGATAACGCCGCCTTGCTGCATTCGCGCGAAACCCCTCTTGATTAGTTCGCTACCGCGCTCCAGCTGTTCGATATCTACGGTGCGCGGCACACTTACCGCGAACCCATACGATTGATTAACCCTTCAATCCGCTAGAACGGGTGAATCGCCGGTGGCAACTGGCAGGTCGGGGGCTTCCTCAGCATTCCTTTCAATCCATTCAAATTCGGCCTCTGGCACATCCATATCACTGAAGATGGCATCGACTGGGCACTCAGGGACACAGGCTTGACAGTCAATACACTCATCTGGGTCAATCACTAGATAGGTCTCCGCTTCACGGAAGCATTCAACGGGACAGACCGCAACACATTCCTGGTACTTGCACGAGACACATCCGCTCACTACAACGTGTGGCATGACCTCCGTAGCCACATTTCACTTATCAATCCTAATATTATCACAAAGAGGCATCATCGTCTTCATTGATTACAGGATGGAATGGAGGTGGCCAATGAGAACGCCTAGCCCGGTCTACGGCCTCGAAGATCAAGCGATCAGCCACTGCTTCCGGCTCCTCACCTGGTTGGACGCGTAACTTGAATCGGCCCTTGATGACGGGGCCTTTCGAACCAATTGTAACATGTCCCCTGACCAATTCTGAGAGATCAAGGCGGAAATGGATGCGCTTCTCCTCGTCAATGCGGGTGTGAGCATTCCGCCCCAACTCTTCGAGAAGAAGAGGACCTAGACGGGCAAGAGCTCGGCGTGCGGGGCCGGGTCTATTGAACGCCACATGCATCCGAGTCAACCGCCCGCCGTGATGGGTTGAGTCATTTGTGGAAATGACATCGCCTTCAGGCCCAGCAAGCCATTCTAGTGCCGATTGAACAAGGCCTAGGTCGTCAATCGCAGTCAGGTGGACGTCGTACCGTAATCCATGAATGGGCACGTATCTCGGCGTGGTACTGACGGGTCGGTTCATATATCCGAGGGAGGTCGGCCGATTGCGAGCAGGAGCGCCCCTGCGGAAGGAGAGGAGGACAATGGCCCAACGTAATCAGACGTCGCGGGCTGCTGCTCGACGACAGAAGGACAAATGGCGTGCCAAAAGATGGTATACTATTCGGGCACCAAGAACTCCTTGGATGTACAAGACCATTGGAGAGACTCTCGCGGAATCCGAAGACCTCTTGATGGGGAGGATTTTTGAAATCACTCAGCAGGAATTCGACGGTGATTTCACGAAACTTCATGTCAAGTTAAGATTCCGAATCACAGAAGTAATTGGGAGCGATGCCATCACCTCATTCATAGGCCACGAAACCCTCAAAGATCATGTCAGGCGTCAGATCCGCAGGCACCGTACTAAATTCGATGCTGTTGTGGATGCCATTACGGATGACGGGCACCTCGTCCGATTGAAGCCACTCGTCATTACAGAGCATCGCGTCCAAGCATCTGTCGCCCAATCTATGAGGGCAAAGATGGTTGACATCATCACTTCAAAAGTACGAGAAATGACGTACCCTGCACTTCAGCAGAGTCTTCTTTCGGGAGAACTGGAAAATCAGGTTAGAGAAGGGCTTTGGAATATCCATATGACGCGTCTGGTCATGATACGGAAATCACAGCTTCTCCAGATCGGAGTAGTTGATGATGCTGGGCCTACGCTGGATGAAATTTTGCGAGATGAGACGAGGAAAACTGCAGAGATAGAGGCAAAGAAGGCAGCAATTCTTGCTGAGCATGATGGGGCGGAAGAGGATGTCTTAGAACAGCCCGATCAGGTCGAACAGATGGACGCTGTTGAAGAACAGGAGAGTGAAGAAAGCCCCTCGGAAGTGGAGGAACCTGAGGCAGAATCTCCTTCTGAAGAAATCGAGGGGGAATTCGAAGAGGAACCGGCACGTGAAGAATCACCTGATTATAGCTCAATGACGGTGGCACAACTCAAAGTCCTCCTCAAGGAAGCGGGAAAACCTGTCTCAGGCAAGAAGGACGATTTGATCACTCGCTTGAATGAGTAACCGTGTTTTGCCAAACTGGGCCATCTGGCACGCCTGTACGCGCACGCGCGCATTGACCGTCCCCCAACCGTACCCAACACCATACCTC
>CAZMJD010000142.1:0-5061 GCA_964566385.1 uncultured Candidatus Poseidoniales archaeon
CCTCATCATCTTGTTGCTTTCATTAGCTGTATGTATCTATATGGCTTGGAACATAGGTGCGAATGATGTTGCTAACGCGATGGGGACATCGGTTGGATCACGGGCACTGACATTGAAGCAGGCGGTGATTCTGGCAGCGGTCTTTGAGTTCGCAGGCGCATTTCTCGCAGGAGATGCAGTTACCGATACTGTCCGAAAAGGAATCCTCTCAGTTGATTTTGATACAACCACCTTAGAATTCGCAAATGATCTGATGTTCGGATTCATAGCCGCCATGATGGCTGCAGCAGTTTGGCTAACCATAGCTACAAGATTTGGCCTTCCAGTGTCAACGACACATTCAATCATCGGCGGCATCATTGGTGTGGGCCTGATTTTGGAAATTCAACATTCAACCTCATTGATTGACTGGGGAGTTGTGCGTAAGGTAGCGATTTCGTGGGTTGCATCGCCATTGATTGGAGGCTTACTTGCCTTCTTCACATTCACTATTGTTCGTGCTTCGGTACTCGATGCCCCAGAACCAACCCAGAGGGCACAGTGGCTTGCTCCTGTCCTTGCCTTACCTACATTCTTCGTTCTCGGACTAGCGCTACAGTTCAAAGCCCTGAAGGGCTTTTTCGCAAGAGCTCAGAACAACGGATGGATTGACAATAAGTATGATTGGTTACCAGTCAAAGAAAATGGGACATGGAATCCAATAGCAGAGAATGCTTGGTTCCCTGTCAATTCCTTGCTAATTTCCCTCACTCTCGCAATTTTCGCCTCTTTCATTCTCTATTTGGTGCTGAAGAAAATCGACATCAAAGAAGAGCGGGCTGGATTTACAGGCGTCGAGCGCGTGTTTGTCTGGTTACAGATCATCACAGCAGCCTATGTTGCATTTGCCCATGGAGCCAATGACCGTTCGAATGCGATTGGACCGATGGCTGCAGTGTATCAGGTATTGAGCAGCGGTGGTGAACTCGCTGCCAAGGCTGAGATACCGACTTGGCTGATTCTCCTTGGCAGTGCTGGAATCGCAGTAGGCGTCTTGACGTGGGGCTGGCGAGTGATGGAGACAGTCGGTAAGAAAATCACCGATATCACTCCAACCCGTGGTTTTGCTGCAGAGTTCGGTGCTGCGACAACCATTCTGATATTTTCGATGCCTTTCCTTGCCGTTCCAGTTTCAACCACCCATACCCTAGTGGGTGCTGTCGTTGGTGTAGGACTAGCTGGCGGCACTAAAGCAGTCAATTTCCGAGTGTTTGGGAAGATTTTCACGAGCTGGGTGGTCAGCTTACCTGCCGCTGGGTTTGGAGCCATCGTGCTGTATGTGTTTACAGGTAGTGACCCATTGATGTTGTTAGTCGTGATACCAATCTCCTTTGTTATCGTAGGTGGTGTGATGTATCGTACAAGAGACGGACTGATTCATGTTGAGGAAGCACTTGCAGATGTCGGCATCGATGATAACAAGGCATCTACTCCACTCGAACTATTCTATGCACATGCTGAATCTGTAGAAATCACAGTCAACAAGATGCTTGAAGCCCTGAGCGTTGCTGCACATGGGGGCGATGCGACCGATGAGATTGAAGCAACAATTTCTGCGGAACTTCATGCTGATGAATTGAAGATGACTCTGCGTGATGTGATAGGATCACGTGAGCTGATGTTGATCATCGAATCAGGTACCTTCTTTCACATGCTTTCACGTCAAGATCGTATTGCTGATTATGCTCAAAACGTGGCAGAGCAACTTTCCTTCCGGAAGTTGTTTTCTGATGAGAAAGCGCTTGAACTTCTCCAAGAAATGGGCGAAGCAGTCTCACGAACTGTGGAAGATTATGTCCTTGCAGTCAAGGCGATGCGAGACCTGAGTCTCTCTGGTTTCACCAAAGAACAGAGAACAAATCTCAAGGAATTAATCAAGGAAGTCAATCTCCGCGAGCACGAAGCAGACAATGCGGAGAGGAAGGCCGCGGCCTTTGTCTTTGAGCATGGCGAAAAAGACCCCTTGGCGGCGATGCACATGTACCGAGTGCTGCAGCGTTTGGATGATGTTGCCAATGCGTGTGAAAAGGCAGCCAATGCCTTCCTTCCAATAGTGTATCGATGATACTCAGGCCCTCACTTAGAGGGCTTTATCGCATTACCAATGTGTCCTTCAATGGGACAATATTTACCGGACCGGCATCGACTGCACTTGTCCTTAGGGGGGGTCTCGACGACCTTGATCAGACGCCCATACTTGCGCCTCGGCATATATCATGAGGAGAGTGGGGGGTCTATCTGATTATCCGAGGAACTCTTTGACCCAGCGGAACTCCTCTATCGTGGACGGATTCGCTCCGCCCTCCCATTGTCGTCGAAATTCCGCTTTCCTTTTCGTGTCGTCATCCTCTTTCGATTTTTTACTTGACTTGAGTGAGACACCCATACTTGCCCTCGTCTTGTCAGCTCCTATGTGGCGCGGAGCGGTATCTGGAGCCCCCGGACCACCTTTTTCTGGCGCATCACTTTCTTTTGCATCAGGTGCGGGCGCATCACTTTCTTCCACTTCAACTACAGGTGCTCCCACTTCCTCGATGGCAGTTGCTATCAGGGCGGATGCGGCTTTCTCTGTAAATCCAGCACCCACCAATGTATCAAGGTCAGCACCGGCTAGTGATTCGACATCCTTGAATCCAGCATCTTCTATTTTCTTTGCTTTTGCAGCACCCACGCCACGCAACACAGTCAGATTCGTCCCAGCCATACAATCACCAGATTACGGCCCCAACAAGGACATCTGAGTTATCAATAATGCGGCAGACATGAATCATCAGATATTTCAGAAAGGATTTCCTGAGCAATGGCTTTGTGTGAATCATCTCCCCCGAGCCTTGTTGAGTGAGATTTCCATCCTCCTGCATGCCCAATGCCGACGCTCGCGAAGCAAGTATTGCGTTGATAGCGATGGGTTTCTGCGACCTGCAGGCCATCCAGATCAGGATAGGAGAATCATTCTGGGCGACATAGGTGATCTTGCCCTCCGGACTCTTGGCGGCCGTGAACCCGCAGTGGTGAATTTCACAAAAGGACGGATGGATGAACAGGCTTGGACCATTGAGACCAGTGGTATGGGTATCCATTTGCGAATGACATCAAGATCGTATTGGGGGTGGGGTTTCTTCACCCGTTCATTCGCGGTACGGCTTGATATTAGGGCGACCCCAGCAACACTGAAGCGCTACGTGTTCGATCTTGCGACCACGCTGGGCAATCCTGGGCCGTGGGTCATTGTTGCCCCATGGTTCTGGAGAAAGGTGAGTGGTCAAAGTGTTGATGAGACACGAACAGCATGGATGGAATATGTCGATGCGGCACGAGAGGATGTCGAAGAGGGCATCGAGATTCATGCTCAACGCATCTCCCAGCATCGCAAAGCCCTGAACATGCTTGGTCAGCCACCTGAAGGCTTCTCACTATCGATGGCAGAATCCGACCTTGTCCAGGCATCGAGGAATCTGGATCAGGCACGTGAGGCGCTTATCGATCGTAATCTGCCTGCGGTGGATCGAGCTCTAGCTCGTTGTGAAGAACATCTTCAGCGAGCAAAGCCCGCCGGACAACTCGCTGCGACCGCGCTCGAGGAAGAAGAAGGCGAACCACAACACGTTCTTGATCTGGGTCGGACAGCACATACAATATCTCTCAATGACGAATCGCTACCAATCATTGACCTGACCGACATCGGTTCCGGAGAAGAGGAATGACCCGTCTGGCGACCGTTTGAAATACCGAGGACCTACCCGAGGCATCGATGGCTCAGAAGAAGGAGAAGGGCTCCGGCATCCAACAGGCTGCAGGACTCATTCGCTACTTCGATGAGGAATCAGAGGATGCTTGGCAGATCACGAAGGGCCAGGTGTATTTCGGTTGTCTTCTCGTATCATTCATTCTCTATCTCATGGCTCCATTCGAAGGCTACGACTATGGCGTGCTCGGGTGGATCTGGGAGCGTATCGGTGAGTTGTTTAACTGATCATTCCCAATCGAGGGTATGCAGGTCCTGGTTCGAAGCAGTAGTGAACTGTTTGATGTTCGTGTTTGAGGGTTTTCACATCTCTTCTAACCGTTACAGGGTCCTCTTCCTCAAGGAGTGTCCGTGCAAAGAGGTGAGCAACCTCTTCCATTTGATGGACATTCATCCCTACTCTCGTCAATTCCTGCACGCCGAGTCGTAACCCAGAGGGTGTCATCGCTTTCGTATCGCCTGGAAGCATATTCATATTCGTGATGATTCCCGCTTCCTCCAACCTTTTTGCAGCCTTTGCACCTGCACCTGAATCATGTTCGCCATGGCGCGTGATGATTTGATGGCTTGCAGTATACCCTCTCTCTTCTGCAAGTACATCGAACCCCTCAGCAGCCATTGCACTACCAAGGGCCTGCGCATTGCGTACGATATCTCTGGCATATTGTTGTCCGAACTCGGAGAATTCCGCTAAAGCCACTACTTTTCCAGCGACATGATGTAAGTGGTAGGAGGAATTCGTTCCAGGGAATACCGCACTGTTGAGTCGACGTTGTAATGTTTCATCATTGGAATCTGAGAACAAGAAACCACCTTGAGGGCCCGGGAAGGTTTTGTGCGATGATCCAGTCATCACGTCCGCACCTTCTCTTAGCGGATCTTGAAATTGCTTTCCTGCAATCAATCCGAGGACGTGAGCACCATCGTACATCACCCTGGCACCGACTTCGTGTGCTGCATCAGCCATCTCTTTGATAGGGGTTGGGAATAGGAACACAGACTGGCCGAACAGGGCTACTCGTGGCTGAACATCTCGAATCAGTGCACATGCTGCATCTATGTCGGGTTCCATCCGTTGTTCATTCCATGGATAAGTGTGTAGATCAAGCCCCCTTAGACCGACAGCCCCCATCTGGGCATGAGAGATATGACCCCCATCAGCTGTAGATACTGCAGTGATGATATCTTTCGGCTTAGTGAGGGCCTTGAAGGCAGCTATGTTCGAGACAGTTCCCGACGTTGGCTGAATATTGGCGAATCTACAATCGAAGACTTTC
>CAZMJD010000143.1:0-5055 GCA_964566385.1 uncultured Candidatus Poseidoniales archaeon
GTTGCCGTCATCTCGTAGACCAGCACATCAGTCTGTGAGAGGACAGTCGAGTAGGAGCCACGTCGCAGGGCTTCGGAGGATAGACGGAGCAGTCCAAGTTCACTGATGTTCTTCGCTAACCCTCCTTCCTCCTCACTCCAAGTGCTGTTCCCTCTCCACATGTGACGATTGTCGGGATCAGCCCCTCCATATTCACCGTACTCATCTCCATAGTACAGCATTGGAGCCCCTGGTGTGGTCAGCAACCAGCCATATGCCTGGAGTGCTGCTTGGTACGGACTTTCAGTCCCTGGCTGACCTGGCAGCCCATCTTCGACCCATTGATTCCACTCGTCTGAGGTACCATCGTCTGCCCGGCTGATGAAACGTGGAACATCGTGGCTCCCGACGTATGGCACCATTGTCGAACCTAGTGTGTATTGGTCCTGACTACGGTTGGTCCAATAGTCGAGATGTGCGTAGTCCATGATGCCGCTGGTGAACACATTGTCAGCGACTGCATGGTAGAGAACGAAGTCCGCCTGACCATCAAGGCCGTCTTCGCCCATGTATCGATTGATCGTCCCGTACTGCTCCTGATTATCCTGCAGAGAATGCCCTGACCATCCCATGGCGGTCTCTCCCTTGAGGAAATAATCGGTTCCTGCCATCTCGAATCGTTCGTGAACTCTTGCGACCATGTTTGTGATAGCAAGGTCGTCGACGTGCTTGACCGCATCGATCCGGGCACCGTCAAGATCGAATTCCTCGAGCCACCACAAGGCGTCATCAATCATCTGTTCGCTCGCCTCGCGGTTGGTCCAATCGATGTCCGGCATGTATGACCTGAATAGACAGTCGAGTCGGTGCTCGGTCCAATCGCAATCCTGTGTTCCACACAGGCAACCATCGTTGAACCAATCCGGATGTTCGGTGACGTACGGATGGTCCTCGTGGACATGATTGACGACCAGATCCATGAGGACGCGGATACCTCGCTCATGGGCTGCCGAGACCATGGCTTTGAGTTCCTCTTCAGTCCCGAGGCTAGGGTCGATTATGCGTGGTTCGATGGGCCAATATCCGTGGTAGGCGGAAACATCGTGTTGTCCGTCAGATGCCCCCCCTGTTCGATTCGCAGCCGTGTTGAGTGGTGTCAGCCACAGCGCATTGACACCAAGTTGCTCGAAGTAGCCTGTTTCGATCATTTGGGTGACGCCAGCCAAGTCACCACCTTTCCACTCCGCCCCTTGTGCAACCCCTGAGAGGTTTGCGTGGTGGGCATTGTTCGACGCGTTCCCATCGACGAATCTGTCAGTCATCAGCATGTAGATGAGTGCGTCATCCCAGACGAAATTCCGTTGCGGACCCGTCCAGAATGGTAGGAACAGATCCTCGGCAGTGAATCCATCGTTGTCGATTCCGCTGGCATGTAACGTGTGCTTGCCATTGGGCAGTATGGAGAGGTTGATATCCCATGATTCAGTGGTCTGGTCGTAGGTGATCGAGCCAGGATAGTAACCATCGGTGAATCTCGGTCCACCTTGCATTAATGTCTCACCATCTGATCCTGCATGCAGAATGATTCTGCTTGGTAATCCTGAGATTGGGTCGAACTCGGCCGAGAAAGTCGATCGCGTGTGGTTACGGACGCGGATGAGTGAATTCTCAATTGCTCCGCAATGGATCCGCTCAGAGTTGAGTGGGTCGAATCTGTAATCATCAGCATTGATGACGAACTTGTAGCAGTACAGACCGGGGTCTATCTCAAGGTCGATCGACCAGATGCCACTGTTCGCATCGAGAATCATTTCGGTCGGTGCCCATGAGTTCCATTCTCCGATGACACTGACGTTGGATGGCTGTCCTTCGCCTTCGGTTGGGCTCCAAGTTAGGTTGATGCTGGTGTCGCGGACTCTTAGTGGTGCACTTACTCCTCCTTCCTCTGAATCCGATGACGCTAGAGGAAACAGTACAGCGCTGAGCAATACGGTGATGAGGAGCCATTGTCGTCGGATACGATCACTCCCGAAAGATCATGACAGATGGTTCTGAGAGTGAGATACGAAGATGTTCCTTGTCTTCCTCACTTTCGTCGAGGTGATCCTCTGGACGATGCCAGAGCGCGAGGATGCTATGTCCGTCAGCATTGAGATGATAGATGGTCTCAGCGCCAAGTTTCTCGACAGCATCGACGGTACACTCCATTCCTCCTTTCTCGACGATTCTGATACTCTCAGGACGCAGGCCGAATGTGGCAGGCCCATCTTCCTCAGACAGATGTTCTGGGAGCACGATGCTGAGGCTGCCAGCGATGAATTTCCCTTCTTTGACCTTTCCTTCAATCAGATTCATTGGAGGTGTGCCTAGGAAGGAGGCGACGAATGAGTTGGCTGGTTGATGGTAAGCGATCATGGGCGGTGCATGCTGCTGAAGCACCCCTTTATCCATGATGGCGATTCGATCGGCGAGTGTCATGGCTTCGACCTGATCGTGAGTCACGTAGACCGTGGTCGTACCAAGCTCGTCGTGAATCCTGCGAATCTCGATTCTCATCTGACTTCTGAGTTTGGCGTCGAGATTGGAGAGAGGTTCATCCATTAACAGCACCTTTGGCCGCCTCACCAGGGCACGTCCAAGCGCCACACGTTGGCGTTGTCCACCTGAGAGTTCCTTCGGTTTCTTCTCAAGCAGATCAGAGAGGTTAAGGATTCCAGCAGCTTGCAGCACACGTTCCCTGATTTCATCTTCAGACAGTCGTTCCTCTCCCCGTTGCTTCATGAGTCCGAAGGAGAGGTTACGTCCCACGGTCATGTGGGGGTAGAGTGCATAGGATTGGAAGACCATCCCGAGCCCTCGAAGACCAGGAGGGAGATGGTTGACCACAGCACCATCAATACGAATGGTTCCCTCAGTCGGCGTCTCGAGTCCGGCGAGCATGCGCAGAGTGGTTGATTTCCCACAACCTGATGGGCCGACGAGCACGAGGAATTCGCCATCTGTGATCTCAAGGTCGAATCCCTTGACTGCCAGCGTTCCGTCGTCATATTGTTTGGTCAATCCGCTGAACTCAACCTCGACCATTCACTCACCCCTTGACGCCACCCGCTGATAATCCTTCAATGAGGAACTTCTGGAACACGATGAAGAGGATGATTACTGGAAGACTGACGAGCAACGAGGCCGCAGCGAAATCTCCCCAAGCCTGCCCCGTCGCAGAGATCATCGAAGCGAGACCAACGGGAAGAGTATACATATCGTTGGATGTATTGAATGTGAGCGCCAGAAGGAATTCGTTCCAAGCCGCGAGGAAGGAGAACAGGGCGGTGACAGCGATTGCTGGAAGCGAGAGTGGAAGGACCACTTCTCGGAAGACTGCGAACTGGCTGCATCCATCGAGCAGTGCAGCTTCTTCTAACTCCCGTGGAACGGTGTCGAAGAAACCCTTCAGCATCCAGACACACAGGGGTAGTGCGGTGACCGAGTAGGCGAGGATCAACCCCAACCAGGAGTTGAGCAGCCCGAGTGACTTCATGACAAGGAAATATGGGACGAGAATGATCACTCCTGGGAACATCTGGACGAGCAGGAAGGCGAACATGGCGTATTTCCGTCCAGAGAATCGGTATCGACTGAATGCGTATGCTGCCGGAATGGCAAGCATGAGACCCAGTAGAGTCGTTCCGATGCTTACGAGCAATGAATTGCGTAACCACAGCCAGAAGGAATCTCTTCCGAGGACCTTAGTGAAGTGCTCAGCGCTCAGCGCATCGAGGAATCCTCCACCTAGGACATTGCCCGGTGAGACTGCAACATCGAGGATCCAGAGAATAGGTAGCAAGACGATTGCACAGGCATGAAGGAGGAGGATATGTGTCATCCCAGCTTCGTGTCTCAAGGCCAGTCTCTGATTCCGTTCTAATCCTCTCTCAGCTAGTGTGGTTGGCAGCGGGGCTTCGACCCATCGACTGACAGGTGGTGACGACAGCCACCATATCAGAACTGATGTAGGGATGACGACCCATGCCGAGATCCAGAGGTCGATGACGCTGACCGGCGTTGAGATCAGGTGAAGAAGAGCAATGATGAGTGAGAGGCCTGAAGCCATCATGGCCAGATCACGTTGTCGTTTCTGTTCACGATAGGGTAGGACTAACCACAACAAGGTCATGCTGGCGCAGATCAACATCGTCAATTGGGCTCCAAGGGTGCTTCCACGTGCGATGTCAACGAGCACGGAGGCAAGGGTTGCGAGAATCACAACAGGTAACCAGCGCTTGGCGGTGGCTATTTCCTGTGGGACGTAATGCTGGACTGCAATAGATTCTGTCATGTCACCGACTCCGTTGCGTTTGTCCGCCGCATGTAGTACCAGGAGAACGCCAGCAGCATCAGGAAGATGACGACAGACCATGCAGCAGCCACTCCATAGGCTCCATCTTGGAAGGCGACGTCATAGACATAGGTGATCAGAATGTCTGTTGAGCCGGGCTCGCCGAAGAACAGATTTGGTCCACCATCTGTAAGCAGATAGATGACATTGAACATGTTGAATGTCCAGATGAAACCGAGGAGAGCGAGAGGAACAAGTGCACTCTTCAGATTTGGTAGGGTGATATGGAGGAATTGATCCAGACCGCTGACATGATCGATTGTAGCAGCTTCGTACATGTCCTGTGGAATGGATTGTAGAGCGCCTGAGATGGACATCATCATGAATGGTATACCGAGCCAGATGTTGACCCAGATGACCATTGCTTGCGCCCCACCTACGCCGGTGAGAAGATCCAGATTAGTGCCCAGAACATCATTGATGAATCCGTCCGGTTGCAGCATTCCCTTCCACATCAATACCGAGATGTAGGACGGTACTGCCCATGGCAGGAGCAGACAGGTGCGGTAAGCTACCTTGCCTCGCAAGCCTTTCTTGTTCAAGAGCAGTGCGAGCAGGAGTCCGAATCCAATGTGTGCGATCACATTGCAGACTGTCCACACCAGTGTGAAGGCAGTCACCCGCAGGAATCCTGAGGCCATGAAGACCTCAACATAGTTCTCGATACCATTGAACGTTTGTTC
>CAZMJD010000144.1:0-4971 GCA_964566385.1 uncultured Candidatus Poseidoniales archaeon
GAGACCACCTATCGAATGTGTTCGCCTGCTTGTTGATGTCGATGTGGTACCTGATGTCTTTGATATCATTCCTGGTGAGAACGACTTGATTGCAGGAACCGTGACGGTCACAGCTAATGACACTGGAGAGCCAGTCTCCGGGTTCAGTGTGATGGTCGTGCTGGCGAATGCATCTGTCGATGAATTCAGTGAGTTCGATCCCTTCAATGCTGAGAACAAACTCACCATCGTTGAGGACACCGATGCAAATGGAATGATGTCCTTCGCGTTCGGTGAAGGATATGATCCCCCCCTGTCAGATCCAGGATATCGCCCAATGATTCTCAGCATCCAAGCGAATGATGAGCGCCTCTCTCCTCTATCCAATTGGGCTGCAAGTGCATTCAATGGCACAGTTGGCGAAGGTGGTTACGGTGAGTTCGTCGATCCTGAGCCGGTCGTTGACTACACCCCCTATATCATGGGCGGAATTCTTGTCGTTGGTCTCATTGGCTTCATAGGCTATCGCTACATGAAATCACGACGCAGTGATGCAGTCAGCCAGATGGGTGAGATATTTTCGTACACTGCTGAACTTCTGGCTTCTGGTGATGACGTGCGAGAGAAGATCTTCGAATGCTATGAGAAGCTCTGCTTGGTGCTCATGCGTCACCGCTACCTCCGCCGCGACTTCGAGACTGTTCGAGAATTTGAGGTCGCAGTCCGTAAGGCCCTTCCAATAAACAGAGAGGCTCTCGAAGCACTCGACAGAATGTTCGAGGAAGCCCGATATTCAAAGCACGAGATGCAGCCGATAGACTTCGAGAAGTCCCGTGATGCACTCGAGCTTTGTGTTCAGGGCATCAACCAGATGGGTCGGGAGCCAGAAGCTCCACCTAACGCTTGAGTATTGATTCACGTGACCCTGAGGTCAGTTCTTTCCCTCGTCCGAGAGTTCCTTCCATGCGATGCGCAGGACTCCATCGACTGCCAGGGCCCTGCTCACTTCTCGGTCAACAGAATGAGAGAGAATCAACGTTCCAAATGGATGAGTGAGGGTCGTCGTTCGACCCTCATGTTTCAGTGTGAGTTGTTCACGGTGCAGATTTCCGATGTTCAGGGCAAGTGCATTGGATTCAACCTTGATGTTGGCGGGGCTTTCTTGGATGTGCGCAGGAGCCTCCACGTATTCTCCGCCTAGACTGGGTTCGACACCGGATGATCGAACTTGAGTGAGGTGGTCAATCGAGGAGTGGAATGCTTGGTGTAAGGTAGCTGGATCAGTGGAGAGTCCATTCAGCATTCCGAGGCTAGGACCTTCGTGGTCACTGAATTCGATGGTGACGATTCCGGTCATATCCTTGCCAGACGCCCATCCTTCATGACTCCAACGCTTCGGGATGTCTTCCGAAGAATCTCTTGGCAAGGCGTGAGGTGACTCTGGCGTCACGTGCTGTCAGGTGCTGTGATGGGTCAGGATGGGCCGGTCTGTGCTGATCATCGAGATGTCGCGAGTCGATCAGTAATATCAGTGCTCTGTCCTCTGCCTTACGAATCGCTCGACCCATCGCTTGTAAGACTCTGTTCACAGCAGGTTGCACAACAGCGTATCTCCATACCTTCCCAGTCGCCATATTTCGTCCCAGATAACTTCGAAGGGCGTCACTCTCGGCACTCGGGGGAGCAATAGGAATGCCGATGCAGGCTACTGCGCAGAGTAGATTGGCATGGTAATCCATGCCCTCTGCCAGACGGCCTCCATATGTTCCGATAAGAACGGCGGGTCGCCCTTCTTGCCGAGCCTTCTCAAGACGAGGGAGCACTCCATCTGCATCAGCCTTGGTCCACTCTGGTTGTTCTGCTATGACCTGACGTGACCAACGAGATCGGATCAAGATTTCATCCATCAGGCTGTAAGATGGGATGAACACCGCGACATTGTCTGGTGCTTCTTCTATGAGTGCATCGAGGTGGGTCATGACCCTGTTCAGCATTGAAGGGTTCCTGTCTCTGAAGCGTAGTGTGACGTCCTGTGTGACGAGAATTGGCCGTCGTTTTGGTGGAAACGGACTCGTGTATGTGCGGCGGACAGCGTCCCTCAGCCCCATCTGGTTTTGATACATCTTGGTTGGATGAAGCGTAGCTGACATCACGATTGAGCCCGCGACTTGGTCGAAGATCGGACCGGATACCAGTCCTGGATCCAAGTGGGACACAATGAAACGTCCTGTATCTGCACCTTCTCTCTCATTGGTCCTTCTTGCGAAACTGGCTGCTAGTGCAGGATGTCCCCTCCATTGAGTCATCAGGTTGAGTGTTGATGCAAGGCGATGGCTGGCAGATTCCTCCTGTTCCTCTTCGGAGATTACTGAAATTTCCTCTAGGACATTGATGAATTCATCCAAACTGAATGATGCTTGGCTGCGTTGAGCATCACTTCCTTCTGTCGCAGATTCTGAGTCCAATGTCTCCTCAAAGCGACGTTCAATCGTATTGAGCAACTCTTCTGGAACGATGAGCCGATCTTCGCGTCGTTCATCTGGCCATGTGTCGAGCAGACGACGAATCCATCTCTCCAATTCCTTTCTCCATCGTCTGAGATGTTCTGAAGCGGTCATAATCTGTCGTCTGCGCTCAGCTTGGTCGGGATTGTCATCCCTCATCTTCTCGATAGAAAGACGCTCCATCTCGAGTTCCTGACGTGCGTCGCGGAGAAGGTCAGGTGTGAGGATGCGCCGCAACCCACTCCTGATTCGATCGGGAAGGTTGTGACCTTCGTCGATGATCAGGATACAGTCTTGCAGATCGAGTCCCATTGCTTCAAGTGAGACCTTTCGAATCCGTTCGATGAACAGGTGGTTGTAGTCGGCAATGACGACATCAGCATCGCCTGCAGCCTCTCTGGCGACTCGCCAGGCACAGATAGGAGTCGGAAGTTCCACTGCCTTCTTGACAGCTTCATCTGCGTGAAGCAAGCCTTTGGCAATCGATCTGGTAAAGGCATCATCCTTCTCTAGATATGGTGCACATCGTCGATTCTGTCGATCCTCTGCACATAATCTGCTGAACAGGAATTGGGGTTCCTTACGGATGGGTCGAACACACATCGCTTGTTGACCGAGTAGATCAGATAGGAGTAGTGGTGTTTCTTCTTCAGGTCGCCTTTCGTTCAATTGCCGAACCGTCTCAACAGCTATTCTATGCTGAGATTGGCGACCTGTGAGAAACAGCACAGTTGTTCGTTTATTTCTGCGACGTGCAGTATCGATGCCGGCTGAGAGGGCTGCAGCGGTCTTGCCAACGCCTGTTGGTGCACAAGCGATCAGGTTGCGGCCTTCTTGGAGAGCATTGATGCCGTCCTCTACCATCTCCTTTTGACCGGGGCGGTGCTCATCGTGCGCAAACCAACGTACAGCAGGTTCTGCCACGTACAGATTCCTCGCCCACGGCTTTTGAGGTATGCGGCGAAGAGTGGTTGTGGAGAGTGTGGACGGGGGTGCAAGCGCACCCCCGCCCGGCGGGTTCCCATCCCCTCCTAGCAGCTCTCACCTATGCAGTCGGCCTGTCGTCCTGACCGTCGTACCCGGGTCGGCGGAGCCCTTCCCAGGACGATGCAAGCGCTTGGATGCGCTCGGTTTCGGATTCGATCCAGCGATCGACTGCGATTTTGATAACCTCCTCAGGGTGGTGCCCGAGGCGTTGGTGAACGAGATCGAACATGTGCCACATCTCTGATCCGAAATCAACCTGTACTGCCTTGACACCAGGGATGTCTGGCCGAACTTCAAGATGAGAATTGATGGCCTTGCGAATCACGTCACTTCGACTGCGTGTTCCCTGTGTACCAATATCTGCGTCGATAGCTTGGACCAGACTCTCCTCCAAACGTAGGGAGATCAGCACTCTGGGCTCGTTCACGAATCAGGACGGGAGAATCCAGTATATAATGTAATACGTTTGTAATTGATACGTAATACAGGACTTATTGACCCATGTCGAGATGGGCACAGGTTGATGTCGAAGGTGAGGCGCCGATTGGTCTGGTCACGCGGGACCTTGCTTCCTGGTGAGCTGCAGCCAGGTGACGCATCACTGGTGGATTCTCATCTCCATCTTGAGATTCGCAGACGGTTCCTCAGGCCCATGCCGGTGAGAATCATCCGCGAACTGATCGAGCACACAGCTTCTGTGTGGGTCGACCCGGGAACACAACGCCATGAGACGATCCTTGATGTCTTGATGCTCGGGGCAGACATGGCAATTATCGACAGTGCTTCTTCAGACCGTGAACTTGCACTCGCCCATTCACTGTCCGATCGTGTCATCACGAGATTGGATGTACGCAGTGGTCTTGCTAAGATCGATGGCCAGAAGGGGCGTATCATCTCTCGACTCGAACATCTCGCCAAGATTGTTCAGCGCCCTATGGCTCTGTTGACCCGCGAACCAGGAGTGATGGAAGCCCTCCTGGAAGCCATTCCACATCCCACTTTGAAGAAATTCGATTGGTGTCTGATTCCAGCTGAAGGGAGGAACGTTCCTGTTCCCAAAGGTTTCAGATGTACGTGGTCCATCGAAGCAGGAGGTGGGTGAAGGTGCCAGACGATACCCCCAGCCTCATAGCCACCAGATTGATCTCCTGTGCGACTCGTCACCTTGGGCCTTCATTCAGTCGTGGTGACATCACTCGTATCTGGGTGCTTGACCTTGGTTGGTTCTCTATCATAGAGGCTGATGATGTCGTTCAGTCCCTCATTGATTCACGTTATCTTACTGAAGATGCAGAAGGGTTGCTGAAGGTAGCGGTTGATCTGAGCGATGTATCGGCCCCACTCGGTTGGGTGCCCTCGCCCAGTGAAGCCATGAGTCTCTCGCCTCTGAGAGGTGAAGTTACGGAATTGCCTTCCACTTCTATATCGCCCAAAGAAGACGTCCAGTCCAAGACACTTCCACCACCTACATCGGCAGCGACTACAGGCCGACGTCTCATCG
>CAZMJD010000145.1:0-4879 GCA_964566385.1 uncultured Candidatus Poseidoniales archaeon
CAGTCAGGCCGAGTAACACGAAGGAATATTCCGCCGGAGGGTTCTCAACACGAATCACATCGAATTCAAATGGGTCCCACGCCCACAGAATCGACAGAATGGCTCCCACAGCCAAAGAGAACCTCATCTGATTTCCTTGGACACGTCGAGGCGCAGAGGGCGTGCGGCGCCTGAGAAACTGAAGAAGAAACCACGTTGATGTGCAGCAAAGGATGAGCCCAAGGAAGGTGCGTTGAACATATACTAGATCTGCTTCCCATGAAGTGATCCGTCCTGTCGCCCAGATTCCGAAGAGACCGAAGATGAAGAGGACAAAGGAAAGAACCCACCTCGAATGACTCACATCACGTGATTGGTCAGCGGCATGCCCCCTAATCACGGCAATGATGTCTTTGCTCTGTAGTCGATGAAGAGTCATTTCGAGGCTCAGCCAACTGGCAAGGACGCCCGCTGAAATGCCCAGAATAAGTGATTCAGATGCGACCGTGAAAACTAGTTCGAACTGAACAACACCAGACCAGGCTTGCCAAAGACCAACAAGGAGCAACCAACCGATGCCCACGCCTAGCACACAACCTATAATCGAAGCAACAAGGCTCAACAAGGTCGATTCAACAGCAACAAGTTCGCGGATCTCACGCTTCTGGAATCCAAGAGTTCGAAGCGCCCCTAACTCACGAGCACGCTCATCGATGATCAGCAGAAGAACGAGACCTGCCAATACCATCCCCGCAGTGACTGTGAAAGAACCGAATATCAAGAAGGCCTTGCTGTAATCTCCAGCAATCTCCTCAGCACTCTCAAAGGCCTCGACCTTGACTTCGGTCACCTCGAGGTCAAGCGAGGAAAGCGTGGTCACCTCATCGAGCCAAACCTGCCATCCAGTCGTATTCAGCAACCCCTCTTCGACCATCACGAACCAGGCGCTCGACTTCTCAGGAGGGATGAGAAGCGTCTCACGAACCTCCGTAGTATTCGCCACCACTACGACCTCAAGCGAGTCAGGGACGATGGCTTCGAGAAGTGTCGAAGAAACCCCTCCCGTGACATTACCTGACAGTTCACGGTTCAGACCAAGGATTGTTGGAGCAAGACCCGTGAGATTGATCACATCTCCGTCTTGATAGACTCCACTAAAGCTCAGAGAACCAGATGCATGCCCATCGCTTCCATTGACGATGAGGCCGACGACGGTCGGAATCCGAGAAGGTGCTTCAGATGAATCGTTCAGTGATCGAGTGTGGTCAATACCACTGAGGTACTCAACGCCATTGACGTGCAATCGTGCAATAGGACCTGCGACCACCTCGATCTGTGTCGCTTGAACTGCCTCATCTTCAATACGGGAGGCAAGAGCAGCCGCGAAGTTCTCATCGAACGTCTGCATGAGATTTTCTTGTCTGAATGAAAGCGTGGACTCTGACGACATCATGACCACCCCTGCATCAGACGCTGTGACAATCGCATCCATGGCAGCGAGGGCGTCGCGTGCAAGACGGTTCGAAGCTCTAGGGTCATCAGCTTCGATGCCTTGAGTCGAGAGTACGATGCGCTCCACTAGGCCCTCAGTCCCACGAATCGACTGAGCAAACTGAAGAGGTACGAAAAGAGACGGCTCGTCAGGTCCATTGGGTTCTGCACCAGGTCCATCCACCACTCGAGTGATTGTGAGGTTCACAGTTCGCCGAACAACCCCCTCAGCAGCATCGATCTCGGTCCACGACACTTCAACGACATCACCCAATTCTGCATTAATGGCCTCAGCCAACACTCTGTTGATCGCCACATCCTCATCTTCCATCTCGGACCAGCCCCAACCATCATGTCCCAAGGGGTCCATATCGGATTCTCGACTCTGACTGAGATTCATCGACCACCAACCTACAACGGCTTCACCTAGTGAAGTGAGATTATTCCGGACCGAAGCTATCTCGAACGCACCCGAAACAAGTCCATCGAGATCACCGTGTTGAGAAATATTCTCTTCGAGCAGGATAGAGAGTCGTTCATCGAAGAGAATTGGCTGACGCGTCAGGGGATCAGACCCAGCTATGACGATGTCAGTGGCCCCCAACCAATTCACTGCACGATGTTCGATGGTCGCCTCAAGACTATCGCCGACAACAAAGGCCGATGTCACGACTGTCGATGCTACAAGCAGGCCTGCCAATGCGATGGTGCTGTGACGACGACGGCGAGTCACATTTCTCACACCTATATCAGCCACCCATCGACTCCGTTCGTTTCCAATGAATGGTATCAGATTGCGCAGAACCGCATATGCTGCCAGACCTGCTACGAAGGCAATGGCAATGGACCAAACATATGCGCACACCGCTGCGAAAAGAAATGGAACCAAGACGAGAGTAGGTCGCAACCATCGTGAACCCGCAGACTCAGACACGTTCTAACCCGCCAATTCACTGACGATCGTCCCATCCAACATCCTGAGCTGTCGTGAGCAACGACTTCCAACCACATCATCATGAGTCACGACAAGCAGGGCAGAACCGGCTTCTTCGTTGACCGCTAACAGTGCATCCATGATCTCATGCCCTGTCGTTTCATCGAGAGCTCCTGTTGGTTCATCGGCAAAGATGACTGCTGGTTTGTGGACCATCGCCCGGGCGATGGCGACACGCTGTTGCTGGCCAGCAGAGAGTTCGTTAGGGCGGTGATGGGTTCGATCCCTAAGACCAACTCGATCCAGAGCATCGATGGCTGCGAGGCGCGCCTCATTCCTGCCATGATTCTTCAGCAGCATCGGTATCTCGACGTTCTCCACTGCTGACAAGACCTCGATGAGATTGAAGGACTGAAAGATGAATCCCATGGACTCAGCGCGTAGTCGAGTACGTTCAATATCGTCCATCTCAGAGGTCGAACAGCCCTCGAAATACACATCACCATCACTCAATCGATCAATTCCGGATAAGCAGTTCAGAAGAGTCGTCTTACCGCACCCTGAAGGACCCATGATGGCGATCGAATCACCAGTGCTGACCGCCACCGTTGCCCCGCGCAAAGCACGGACCACTTGGCCTTCAACCTCATAGTGACGATGCCCGTCCTTCATTTCGAGCAGCACGGAACCTCCAACCGACGCTTGCATAAAGCACCGGCGCAACGCCGAGCCATGGTACGCATCCTGCTCTTCGGGCCTTTGGCTGAGCGCATCGGATGGAGAGAGATGGACCGAGACCTACCACCGACCACAACCATCGAACACATCCTTTCTGACCTTGGATTCACGGCCGAAGAGCATCGCACTACCACCCTGATGCTTGATGGAAGGCGCTGCGAGATGAGTGAGGTGCTCGGCGATGCCACTGAACTCGCCCTTTTGCCGCCTGTTTCAGGTGGATAGGCACGTGAAGGCCAATCACAGGGAAGGGTTCAATGATGTGGACCCACTGACACCTGTATGGTTGGAGGCCTCGGGACTCCCGAGTTGCTCATCATCCTCTTCCTCTTCTTCATGCTCTTCGGTATCGAGAGGCTACCCAAAATGGCACGCTCAATGGGCCAAGCTAGAGGGGAGTTTTCCAAGGGTCTGAAGGATGTGGTTGACCCGCCTGAATTGAAAGAAGGATTCAATGAAGGCCCTACCACAAAAACTGAAGACGAACCCGCCTCCAAAACCGAAGACGAAAAAGAGTGAGTCACCGCTGACGTTTCGTCAGGATGGCCGAACCGCAGATAGGACATACCTCTCCCGGTGATTCTCCTGACCATGTCTTCCTACAGCCCTGGCAGCGATGCTCCCAGCGCCATATCGTCGCGATCCCCGATGTCTGAACACTGATCGGCTCACCGCCAAGAGATGATGCAACATTCTGCAACGCAAAATCATCAGAGACAAGGGGAAGATCGAGTTCAATGGACAGGGCGAGTACAGCAAGATCGACCTCGGACAAACGGGGAAGGTCACCCGTGGCAGTCGCTGCTCGACGAGCGATTTCACTGGCTTCAGGACCAGGACTACAGACCATCAGACCAAGGGTTTCAATCTGCAGATCTAACAACGTACCTCGATCGGGTTCCAGCCGGGCCACCTCCGAAAGACAACCCGGTGGCGTGCTACATCCTCGCAGTGCATCCAAGGGCCAAGCAAGTAGAGCCGCCGTGTCGAGCACCCTGCCGTCCATGAGGAGGGCACACAATCCACCGCTTCAAAGGAGACGGCCGAGAAAGGCTATGGCAGAGTCAAGAGAGGTCCTGGTGTGGCAGAGGATTCGGGCAACGATTTCGGTGCAGGCCGCACCTTCGCCTCTGGGCTCGCCATGGGGGGTGCGGATGCGGTACCTGGAGTCTCCGCCTCCACGATGGCTCTCATCCTCGGCCTCTATCGAAGATTCATCGAATCCCTCAATGCCATCATACAATGGCCGAAGAGCCTACGTTCCAATGAAGATGTGCGCATCAAGGCAAAGGAAGATGGCTTTCAGGCGCTCACTTTCCTAATCCCGCTTGGCCTCGGAATGTTCGCTGGTTTGTACATCATCTCCCGGCTACTCATCGGACCCGACGATACTCCAGGATGGTTACGACGTGATTCAACGGGAGCATTAGCCTACGCCTTCGTGTTCGGTCTCGTCCTCGCCTCGATCAAGATACCTTGGCAAAGAATCGAAGTTTCTGGGAACGATCACATCCTTCTCGCTCTGGTTTCAGCACTCGCCTTAGTCATGCTGACCATGCTTGGATTCAATGAATCTGAACCACCTGCATGGACCTTGCCACTCGCGGGAATATGTGCCATCTCCGCCATGCTTGTACCCGGCATCAGTGGCTCCCTCATCTTGCTCATACTCGGCCACAATGCAATTGTGACATCAGCCCTTGACGATGCTGAGTATGACACCCTAGGCATCTTAGC
>CAZMJD010000146.1:0-4869 GCA_964566385.1 uncultured Candidatus Poseidoniales archaeon
CGGTCGTCGAAGACTCGCATGCGGACCATCTGACGTAGGCCTTCTTTGAGAACCTCATTCGAGAGCTTAGGATTCCATGGTCCAACGCCATCGCCGTTCTCATCGAGAACACGAATCATGCCATGGGCGTGCTCATGGGTCTCAGAGGCAGCACAGGAAGGGTCGGGCCGGTCAAGTTCACCTGCGACAGCATCGATAGCCGGAGTGACTGGAATGTCTCCCGGACGCGATGGTGCGGTCGGCACATGCAGTGCAGTATCGCTGTCCTCTGGATGGTCCACGTCATCTTCCAATCTGGGGGGTCTCATGTACCTTCCGCGACACCACGACAACCATTCAATCGCTACTGCTTTCAATATCGGAAAGGGCATGGGCTAGCAATTCTTTGGCCTGATACGATGAACGAACAAGAGGCCCTGATGCCACTGCCTTGAAACCGATCTGGTGAGCCTCATCTGCGAGAGCCTCGAACTGTTCGGGAGTGACGAATCGATCGATCTCGAGGTGTCGGGTGGAAGGGGCGAGGTATTGCCCGAGTGTCAGGATATCTACCCCCGTCTCAAAGATGCTCTGCATTGCATCGCTGAGTTCCTCATCATCTTCGCCAACTCCAACCATCAGACTAGTCTTGGTTCGTATGTCACGCCGTATCCTCTTTGCTTCACGTAGGATGTTAAGACTCAAATCGAACGAAGCTCGAGGATCGCGGACGATGTGATCCAACCTCGGAACACACTCTACGTTATGTGCAAACACATCGATGTCAATGCCGTCTAGGAGTTCAGCTAGGGCGTCCATGTTCCCATCGAGATCACTGCACAGGAATTCGATCCGAATCTGTGGACACCGCCGCCGTACAGCGTCGAGGCACGAACGATAGTGGGCGGCACCACCATCTGGCAGGTCATCGCGATTGACAACGGTGATTACGGCATGATCCAGTCCCATGGATTCGACCGCATTAGCCAGTCCTTCAGGCTCATTCGGGTCGAGTGGAGGAGGAGTTTTTCTGGTGCCAACGGCACAGAATCGGCAACCGCGTGTGCATACTTCTCCAGCGATCATGAACGTTGCAGTCCCATCACTCCAACATTCGTGGATGTTGGGGCACTGTGCCTCTTGACAAACCGTGTGCAGGCTGTTGCTCGCCACAGCATCGTTGGTGGCACGAAATCGTTCGTGACGCAAACCTGTCGGTAATTCGACTCTCAGCCATGATGGTAGGCGAGTCCTCGGGGGGTCCTTCGCCATAGGTAGAGAGCGGCCGGCCACGTCAAGAGCAGCCATAGGGTCGCTTTCATCATGTTGGCTGTGAAGACTAAGGACCACCTCAGTGATGTTCGATGATGTCTCTGGTGTTCAGTGAGGATGGCTTGGTTGGCGTCATCCATCTGGCTCCTCTCCCTGGCTCCCCTGGATGGGCTGGAGACATGGATGAAGTCCTTGAAGAGGCAGTGAGGGACGCTCGCGCACTAGATCACGCAGGATTCAGTGCGATGGTCATTGAGAATTTTGGAGACACTCCTTTCCATCCAGAACGTGTTGAACCTGTGGCGGTTGCAGCGATGTCGCACATTCTTTCTGCTTTGAGGGCTGAATTCACTAATTCGAGTCTGGGTGTCAATGTTTTGCGCAATGATGCAGTCGCCGCTCTTTCCCTTGCAGCCGTTCATGATCTTGAATTTATCCGAATCAATGTCCATGTCGGTGAGCGCCTGACGGATCAGGGCCGCGTTCAAGGCCGGGCTGCCGAGACCCTCAGGATGCGACGCGACCTTGGCCTCGATGTGGCCATTCTCGCAGATGTAGGTGTCAAGCATGCCCTCCCGGTTACTGCAGAGGAATTAGCCTTTGAAGCATCTCATGCTGCTGGACGAGGAGGTGCATCTGCATTGATCGTCACAGGGATGGCGACGGGAGCCGGCGTGAATCTCAGAGAATTGGATGTTGTTCGAACAGCAGCACCCGAAACACCAGTGATCCTTGGTTCGGGGCTTGGCTTGTCCACCCCTGTTGAACTGATGCGCATGGCCGATGGGGCCATTGTTGGATCATCCATTCGTGAGGATGGTCGTGCAGGTTCCCCCATCGATGAGGTCCGCGCAGCAGAAGTTAGGGAATTCTGGCTCGCTGCCAGAGAGATTCCGAGCGCGAGCGAGACTTGATGCCTTCGAGGGTTGGCGGTCATCCATGGCAATGCAGTCCATAGAGGGCCAGGTTGTCCTCGTCACCGGCTCTGCCATTCGCATCGGCCGAGCTATCGCCATGCATCTTGCTGCAGCTGGGGCCTCTATTGCCGTGCACTGTCATCGCTCAAAAGAGGAAGCTGAGCAGACCGCTGCAGAGATTCGTGAGAATGGTGTCAATGCTGAAGTGTTCTGCGCTGACCTGAGCAAGAGCTACGACCGTGAGGTTCTGATCCAACAGGTTGTGGGTGAATTCGGCGGCTTGAATCACTTGGTGAACTCAGCTTCCCTCTTCGCTACTGCGAGTTTGGAGGACATCACGGATGAGAGTCTGGGTGAGATGATGGAGGTGAATGCAGTGGCGCCGATTATGCTGATCAGGCACGCACTTCCTCATCTTCGCGAGGCGAATGGCAGCGTTGTCAACCTCATCGATGTGTTCGGTGACAGGCCATGGCCGAATTACGCACATTACTGTGCCTCTAAGTCAGCCCTTCTTTCTGCGACTCGAAGCCTTGCAGTGGAGTTAGCCCCTGAGGTCCGTGTGAACGCGGTAGGCCCAGGTGCTATCCTGTTCCCAGAGTGGGCTGACGAGGAGGACAAGAGCAGAGTCCTGTCGAAGGTGCCTCAGCAGCGGCAGGGTGAACCGAGTGAGATTGCCGAGACAGTGTCTTTTCTCATTGCAGGGCCTCAACACATCACTGGGCAGATCATTGCAGTCGATGGTGGCTACGGTCTCCATTCATGACTTCAGTTCTCGCAATTTATTCACGGCTGCCTTGAGAGTGGATGCCGCCTGGTCACTCATTTCTGAAGTCAAGTCTGTATCTATTGTGATTAAGACCGCCTCGTGAGCCACCTCTGCTCGTCCAAGATCGGTCCAGCCCACCGACCCCTCTGTCTTGGCAGCGAGGCAGGCATCTGCCGCAGCGATGTGCAGTCCACGGGCCTCGCAGGTACGGGCGATGCCGATGGCTGCGATACCTGGCCAATGTAGCACGACGCCTGGCCCGTCGCCCTCACTCAGGCGCTCAGCACCGGTGGTTTCGAGCCGCTCTGTGAATTTCTGTACTGTGGTGGAACGCAGGTCATGTGTTTCGGCCACCTGGATCCAGTGCAACAATCCCCCTGCAACTCTCCAGACGAGCAGAGGATCGACCGGACCTCCCCGAACAGGATCTTGGCCGGTCCCATGGATGGAAGGAGAGAATCCTAGTTCGGAGGGTAAGATGATCCAACCTGAAGCAACTGGGCCGCATAGCGACCATCCAGGTATGGTCCAGATGGTGTCAGGGCGAGACCAATCTGGTCGGTGTCCGAGACAGAGTGCAGCGCCGGTATCGATTACCATCCTTTTCGCAGCGCAGACCAGTTCGGGATGCTCATGCAGTGTCTCTTCGTTCCACCATTGCAATGCGACAAGGTCGCCTGTCAATTTCTCAGTCCTGCTGAACCCTGAACAGGAGAGATCACGGCGTTGAAGGGCCTTGATCGCAGCTCGCATGGCTGCTGGTGCTCCCATGTCCCACAAAGCACCGTCACAATTGTTTGCCACGCCGCTGATCGCAGTTGAGAGAGCTTCCTCATGCGAGGTTGTCAGTATGATGCGGTGGCTTTCTGGAACGTCTAGATGCAGCCGCAGCAGCTCTTTCAGACCGTCGAGGTCGAAAGAGGCTCCTTGTTCAACAGCTTCCTGCATGCAACGCTCTGCCCATGGACGTCCACGGCTGTCGAGGTTGATGTCAGACATCTGCTTCTCCAACTCCCCGACGTCGCGATTCATTCAAAACTACTGTCCGAATGCAGTGCATGGTCGCGGAGGTCAGCGTCAACATCGGCTCGGCGACCGTCACTGCATCTGAATCGCTGCTGGGCGTTCAGTCCGGTGGTTCTTCGAAGCAGTGGAAGCGCCTTCAAATCACTGAACTCGGTTCAAGGAAGCGTGGTGGGTTGTTCCCGGCAGCTACGATGTTCGTTCGGTTGGGAGACTCGACAGAAGATGTCGTCTCTGGTCGTGAGTCAGACATACTGGCTGCATTGGAGACCGTGGCAGCCGCTCTCTACGTTCGTTTCGAGGAGCATACTGGGCGTTCGGTCGAGGCTGATGAACATGGTATGAATGTACCAGACCAGCTCAAGACGTTCCCAAGCCGTTGGCCTCGCCCTCAGCGCCTACCTTCTATGGAAGTCGACTTCAACAAGGCTGATGATGGCTTTGAACTCCAGTTGCCCTCGACAATCACTCCAATGTCCTGGGCTCTTTACTTGGGTAGTAATGCGGTTGCACTGCTTCTAGCTCTGGCTGTCTCTTTGTCCCAGCTGGGCAGCATCAATCCCGCTCTTGTCCTCCTCCCGCTGCTCGTTCTTGTGCATGGGATATGGTACGTGGTCAATGGTCAGACCAACGTGCTCGAGAACAACCACACGGTTCGTATCACGTCGAGCGAGATCGTTGTTCATGGTCGAATCCTCAATACTCTAGCTGGTCAGCCGGTCAGGTACGCTTTGGTAGAGTTTCGAGTCCTCGATGTCACGACTCAAGGGCGCTTAGCCTTCCTGTTCTCTGACCGCCGTCTTAGTTGTGACCTCCCTCGCCTTGAAGGTGAATGGGTGGTTGGTGAGGTGGCCCACCGATTGCTGGAGATGTTCGCCGGCGATGAAGAGTCTGAGTGAAGCATTGCTA